>PLMV01000179.1:21752-33161 GCA_003141615.1 Syntrophaceae bacterium | reverse complement strand
CTTGAAAACGTAATGGAATTAGACAAGAATTCAAACCAAGATTTTATCACAGACTGGTCAGCGACGAAATCCATAGAACGTGAGATATTAGATAGCCCTATGCGAGGAAAAGACTTCGAGCTGATTACTTCCTCGGTTTCAAGAAACGTTCGTGAAGGACCAAATACTCGACAAAACTTTACTTTGTGTTCTAGTGAAAGATTTTCCCCATCATACTCAAAGCAGAAAATTTTTCGTGGGATAGAATCGGTTAGGAATAGCGCCAAAATGATTTTTTGTAGCTCTAAAACTGATCTTAAAAGCGTGTGGTCATCGGACTCTGTATCAAATTCTCGAGAAAAGCGCAAAGTACGTGATTGGTCTGATGGTTTCCACAAGCTAAAATCAAAGTTATATCTGCCATTGTTGGCAGAGCCAGGAAAAATCACGGCGAGAACGCGAGTCTTCTTTTGAGAATTTGATTTCATTTGTACTAGATTTCCTGCTAACGGGCTAACAGTGTTTATATGGATCAGTGCTAATATTACAAACGCCTCATAATTACTGTATAATACTTTTAATGAAGACGGATTATTTAACGATTACTGTTTGTAATCTAGCATAAAATTAAAAATTTGGAAAATGATGATTTCAGGAAGAAGTCAATCTTTTTGAAATAGTCGAATTTTACGCTGATAAAATTAAAATTCCGTCATCCAATCCTTACCGCCCAGCATTCGTGCGACGATCATGCTGGCGACGTTATCGCCGATGGCGTTGAGCATTGTTGCCGGGGCGTCAACCAGTGTTCCAATCATCGTGATAATCGGGAAGGACTCCAAAGGAAAGCCATAGATGGAAATGATTAACAACTCGCCAATCGTTCCACCGCCGGGGATGCCGCTCACCACAACACCAACCAACAGGGCAATGCCTATGGCTGTGGCAATAGTTTCCCAGCCGAAGAAATTCATTTGAAACAATCCAAACAAGAAGGCAATTTTCAAAATGGCGGCAAGGCAGGAACCTTCCATGTGGATTGTCGCGCCGATGGGAATGACGACTTCGCTGATGTCTTTGGGCACACCTGTTTTATTGGCGGCTTCCAGATTGGCGGGAATCGTCGCCATAGAGCTTCCGGTAGCCAGAGCAATAAGCGACGCCGGAATGATATTGTGCCAGAACCTGCTTACTCCTTTTCTTTTGGCTGCAATAAAAGCATAGATGGTGAAGGCGATAAAGAAATACAAAATTGCTGTCGGGTAATACAAGATCATTGCTCTCATATAAGCGCCCAGTAACTCCGGCCCAAAGACGCCGACAAGATAAGCAAAATAAGCGCAAAGGCCGATAGGCGCGTAATACATGATAAAAGAAATAAGCTTCATCATCACGTCGCTTGCCGAAGTCAGGAAACTGGCAAAGACCTTTCCGCGCTCACCTGTTGCAGAAGTGGCCAAACCAAGAAGGATCGAGAAGATGATGAGCGCCAGCATGTTCTTTTTGGATAAGAGATCGGCAAAATCGGTAACAGTAAAAGCCTTCACGATTTGTTCGGAGACCTTGATCTGCTCCGCGTTGATTCCGGTTCCAAAAGCAATTTTCACACCTACAGCCGGCGGATAAAGCACAACGCCGATTACCATTACAACAGAGGCAATCAGTCCGGTTACAACAAATACGAGAAGCATGGCCGACATTATTTTTCCCAAACGCCGGATGTTGGTCATTCCCGCAACGGCGGAAGAAATGGAAAAAAAGACGAGTGGTATAGTCACGGTAAAGAGCAGATTCAGGAAAATATCGCCGAACGGTTTGAAGACAATAGCATCCTTTTTATAAATGATTCCTAAAAACGATCCGATAATAATCGATATAATCAGGATTATCGAAAAACCATATGACTTTAAAAATGGAGGTAATTTTATCTTCATTTTTTTCACTCAATCACAAAATCAAAATAAGTATCAGGATAAGGTTCGTTCTTCAATGTGAAGTGCCACCACTCCTTATCATAATTTCTAAATCCGTGCTTTTCCATGAGCGATTTGAGAAGAAGTCTGTTAATTTTTTGCTGATGGCCGATGTTTATATTTGCCGTATGCGATAGTTCATCAAAACAATCAAAGCCGGTTCCCATATCGATGCTGTTATCCCCAAAGCGTTTTGCCGCGGGCAGGTAACATTCGTAAAGTTTTTGCCCGGGAGTATATTCTGGCTGTATGGGGGCAGGCAAGGGGACAATGGTCAGATCAACAGTACTGCCGCGGCTATGGCCGGATTTGCTGTCGATATAACCATCTTTAAACAGATTTCTTTTATCCACAGTCGGATAGAATTCTTTTTTTGTTTTGGCATTTTCAATTTCCGTTGCCCAGCGGACAAAATTATTGACAGCCCTTTGGGGCCTGTAGCAATCATAAATTTTCAGCGATAGCGAATAGGGTTCCAGGTCTTTCTGCACTCCGGCCAGAGCTTCAGCAGCTTCTTTAGTTAGAAAACATTTAGGCGCCAAGTAACCGTCAACTCTTTCCCCGACAAAATTATGCGGACCGTAATAACGTACATCGAGAAGCACATCGGGAATTATTTTTTGTATATCGACAAAACTTTCCGGTATTTTATCCGCGCCGGCGCAGGCTTGAGCAAATTGGGGAAAGCTCAAAGCGGTAAGGATCAGCAATGTAAGTAAAAATTTTGATTTCATCTAATGGTCTCCGTTTAATTTTTGATGCCTGTAATAATTAGCGGTGACGCCGCGGGATCAAGCCAGTCGAGAATTTTAATGATGTCTTCTTCGGAAACAGCCACGCAACCGGCTGTAAGAACGCTTTCTCCTTTCCAGATGTGTAAAAAGATAGCGCTGCCATTTCCTTTGATTACCGGGCTGGTATTATATTCGATGACGATTCCGTATTTATAAAGATTGTCGTCGCGTCTCATTCTTTCGAATGATGCCGCGCGCGTTTCTGTTTTTTTTACCCAGCGATTGTAATCATCGGCATGGGGATCATCAACCCAGAGATCGTCATCTAACGCCTGACGATAGGGCATTTTTGTTTTTATAGCTTCATCATAGCCGAAAGTCATTTTAAGTGGGTAAATACCGGAAGGTGTTTTGCCATCGCCTTCTCTTTTTTCTCCTGCCGGTGCAAAACCGTTTTTCCCGATTACGGCATCGAGAGGTTCGAAAGCCATTTGCCATTTATCGCCACGCTTTTCCATTGTGTAAATATTTGTTTTAGTGGAGAAGAATGAACTATTGTCTATGACTAAAAGAAGCTGAGTGGATTTATCAATTTTATTTTCCTGAGATGCCAGGAATGTTTTCATATCTAATTTGAATATCGCCGGAACAAAGACACATGCCGACACTGACAAAAGTGCAAGCAGAATGGATAACAACATGATAATTATGAAAGTATTCTTCATCTTCACAATAGGATTCTATTCTTTTTTTGTCTTTCAGGGAAACACAATAATGTTTTTTGGAGTTCAAGTCAATAAGTCCATTGCAAGTAAACAAGTAATCAGATTTGTACTTAATATTATTATCTATTTAAGTCATTAGATGGCTTAAATCTAATAAATTTAAGGTATAACTAAAGTCAAGTTATTCTTGACTTTGATTCTTTTTATGTGGTAGTTACCCAACACCTTTAATTATAATATTTGTGAATCTCATTTAAATCTCAAGGAAAAGAATGTCTGATAATTTATTTACATTAATGATTATTCCCAGCCGAAAAAGCGGCGTAAAAAAGATATCTGTTCCCAGAGTTTTGGTTCGTAATCTTTTTATTGCTTTTGTTTTGGTAATTTTCGTAACCCTTTATATCATTTATGATTACGCGAGTATTAAGAGAGACCGAGCTGAGTTGGCAAGACTTAGAGCACAAACTAAAGAACAATCTCAGCAATTCCGGGATTTAGCCATGAAGATAGATGGATTTGCCGACAGGATGGAAAAACTTCGGCAATTCGATAAGAAAATTAGAATTTTATCTGCAGATCAAACCAGCCGGGATAAAAAACTGCCCTTAGGTATCGGCGGATCTGATAATGAAGCAAGAATGAAGGATTTATTAGATCAAGACCAACAAAAGTTAATTACGGGAATGCGTAAAGGCATTGCCAAGTTAAATGAAGATGCGAATGATCGGGAAAAGAGCTTTAATGAATTACTAAATTTTTTACATGAACAAAAGTCTATCCTTGCCGCCACACCTTCTATCTGGCCGGTTAAAGGATGGGTAACATCGGAATTCGGAGTAAGAGAGTCACCTTTCAGAACAGGTGTTGAATTTCATAAAGGGTTGGATATATCGACTAGATTCGGCAAAGAAGTAGTTGCACCGGCAGATGGACTTGTAATTGTTAGTGCATATGATCAGCAAGATGGTAATTTTATAAAAATCGATCATGGTCGTGGCCTGGCTACCGGTTTTGCTCATTTGTCCAGGATGGCTGTAAAACAAGGTATGAGAGTTAAAAAGGGTGACATAGTCGGCTATGTTGGTGATACCGGTCGCAGCACAGGTTCGCATCTCCATTATTCTGTTTTTGTCAACAATGTCCCGGTTAATCCCAGAAAGTACTTGAAGAATATATTCGGCTGATCGTGGGTGCAAATCGCAATACTCGTCCTAATGGCGAAGTTAAGGAGCAAAATTAAAAAAATATTTTCCTTACCGGGAAATTCCACCTCAGGGGTGTGAGCTTTTATTGTGAAACTCCAATTCCGAAAGCGGAGCATAGCGGAATTGGTAAGTTGAACAATCCCGCGAAGCGGAGGGTTTAATATCCCGTAGCTTGCTGCGGAATCTGTTCCCAAAGCTTGCTTTGGGGTTCATACCCGTGATTATAGATAAAATGAAACTATTTAAATCCACCGGTAAATTTACCGGTTTTTTTTTAGAAGGTAATTAATGCTGGGGAATATACTTAAAAAAATTGTAGGCACAAAAAATGACCGGGAATTAAAACGATTATCATTGCTGTTAAATGAAATTAGTAATTTTGAACCGGCGATGATGGCTTTAACTGATGAAGAATTGCGGGCGAAAACTCCCTATTTCAGAGAAAAATTAAAAAATGGCTTCACTCTTGATGATATTCTAACCGAAGCTTTTGCCGTGGCACGGGAAGCTTCACGCCGTACTTTGTTGATGCGTCCCTTTGATGTCCAGGTAATCGGCGGAATTGTTTTGCATGAAGGCAAGATTGCTGAAATGAAAACAGGTGAAGGAAAAACGCTTGCTGCCACTATGCCTCTATATCTTAATGCTTTAGAAGAAAAAGGCTGCCATGTTGTTACTGTAAATGATTATCTGGCCAAAAGAGACTCTGAATGGATGGGGCCGATTTATAACTTTTTGGGTTTAAGTGTGGGTGTTGTCATTCATGGTATGGACGATCCGGAAAGAAGAGACGCCTACCATACCGATATTACTTACGGAACTAATAATGAATTCGGTTTTGATTATCTTCGTGACAATATGAAGTTTACCCTGGAGGATTACGTTCAACGTGATTTCAATTATGCCATAGTTGATGAAGTGGATAGCATTTTGATTGATGAAGCCCGGACACCGTTGATTATTTCCGGTCCGTCGGAAGAATCGACGGATAAGTATTATAAGATTAATCAAATAATTCCAAGATTAAAGAGGGATAGCGATTATTCAATAGATGAAAAAACTCGCACGGTCGTTCTAACGGAAGAAGGCGTCACGCATGTTGAGGGATATTTGAATGTACAAAATCTTTATGAACCGCGAAATATAGAAATCGTTCATCACGTCAATCAAGCGCTCCGTGCCCATACTTTGTTTAAGCGGGATGTGGATTACCTTGTCAAAGAAGGACAAGTTATAATTGTTGATGAATTCACCGGAAGAGTAATGCCTGGCCGGCGTTACAGCGATGGTTTGCATCAGGCCCTGGAAGCGAAGGAAAAAGTAAAAATTGAAAGAGAAAATCAAACGCTGGCTTCAATTACATTTCAAAATTATTTTAGAATGTACAAGAAACTGGCTGGTATGACAGGGACCGCCGATACAGAAGCAGCCGAATTCAAGAAAATTTACAATCTGGATGTTCTTGTCGTTCCAACCAACATGCCGATGATTCGCGAAGACCACAACGATTTAATCTATAAAACCGAGAAGGAAAAGATCAATGCTGTAATTAAGGAAGTTAAATCTTTAAATAAAGAAAAACGGCCGGTTTTGATAGGAACTATTTCTATCGAGAAATCAGAACTCTTAAGTAATCATCTTACTCGTTCCGGAGTAAAACATCATGTTCTGAATGCGAAGAATCATGAACGGGAAGCGGAAATAGTTGCTCAGGCAGGTCAACCGGGGATGGTTACAATATCCACCAACATGGCTGGCCGTGGTACGGATATTCGTCTGGGAGAAGGGGTTGCCGATTTAGGAGGCCTGCATATATTAGGCACCGAACGTCATGAAAGCCGCCGCATCGACAATCAGTTACGAGGGCGATCAGGCCGGCAAGGCGATAATGGTTCTTCCCGCTTTTATCTTTCCCTGGAAGATGACTTGCTGCGTATATTCGGAGCCGAGAGAATATCGGGAATTATGGACAGGATCGGTATAGAAGAAGATCAGCCTATCGAACATAAATATATTTCCCGCGCTATAGAAAATGCCCAAAAACGTGTTGAAGGACAAAACTTTGATATTCGTAAACATCTGTTAGATTACGATGACGTAATGAACAGACAAAGGAAAGTAATCTATGAACAACGGAAAAAAGTTTTACGTGGTAATAACTTATGGACAGATATTGAAGAAATTGTTGAAGAAATTGTTGATGATCTTTTATCCACATATATCCCTGAAAAAGGACATAACGAAGACTTGAATCTTAAAGGGCTTGACGATGCCTTATTGAAGCAGTTTAATTTAAAACTTAATTTAGCTAATTCGAATGAAATTACTTCTGCTCAATCGTCTATCAGTGAATTAATAATTCAAAATGTTCAAAAACTTCTTCACGATAAAGAAAATCAATTTGGCAAAGAGCTCATGGATTACTTAATCAAAGCGATCATGTTGCAGGCAATAGATACTCAATGGAAAGAACATTTACTGGCCATGGATCATTTGAGGGAAGGTATTGGGTTGCGCGGCTATGGCCAAAAGGATCCCGTGAGAGAATATCAGCGTGAAGGCTACGAAATGTTCATGGAAATGATTTTCCGCATTAAAATGGATGTGTTGGAAAAATTATGTTTGGTTAAAATACAAAGAGAGGAAGAAGTAGAAGAAATACGGCAGAAACAAAAACAAGATTATATAATGAGCCGTGGAGAAGATGTGCCGGAAACGAAAACAATTAAGCATGAAGGCGACAAGATCGGACGGAATGATCCATGTCCCTGCGGCAGCGGCAAGAAATATAAAAAATGTTGCGGTGCTTAATCCCGCGACTTGGAATCCCCGGGCTGCAGCCCGGGGAGGAATGCGCCCCCCCGATCAGGTCGAGGGCAGGCTGCACCCGCGGGAGGTCGCTTTATCCTCTGCTGCGCGGGATAATTCGACCTGCAAGCTTCAGTCGCAGATGCCCTCGCGTGACCTTTAGGTTATTAGGGTATGCACTTTGTTTCTGAAGCTTGGGTCTCATTATTAAAGGGAGCCTCCGGCTCCTGCCGAAGGGGGCTCCACTTAAAGAGGAGTGAGTTTCATGGTTAAAAGCACAATAAAAATTAGCGTACCTGGTTTTTTGGCCAACGGAATTTCCGTTGGAATTAAGGAAGCTGATCAAAAAGACCTTGCCTTAATTTATTCGACCATACCCGCGAAAGTGGCGGCTGTATTCACTAAAAACACTTTCAAAGCTGCACCGTTATTGATTGATGAAGAGCGTGTTAAAAAAGGGATGGCCCAAGCGATCATTACCAACAGTGGCTGTGCCAACGCGGCAACTGGAAAAGAAGGTTACAGGGACGCGTTAGCTGTTTCAGCGGCTCTGTCTAAAGAAATGAAAATAAAAGATGAACTTGTATTGGTGAGTTCGACAGGAGTTATTGGAAAGAGACTTCCCTTAAAAAAGATAGAAAACGGCATAGGTAATTTGGTTAAAGGATTAAATGAGACCGGTATCGAAGATGCGGAAACGGCGATGATGACGACTGATAAATATCCCAAGATTGCTATACGCAAAGGTGTAGTCGGAGCAAAAGATATTACCATTTGCGGTATAGCCAAAGGCGCCGGCATGATTGAACCCAATATGGCCACTTTGCTGACTTATGTAATGACGAACGCTTTAATTGATTCCAAAGCTCTGAGTACAGTGTTTCATCAGGTAATTAATTCTACTTTCAATTCCATCAGTGTTGATGGTTGTATGAGCACCAATGATATGGCAATTATTTTAGCNNGACATGCTGACGGATGTCTTAATGGAGCTTTGCCACGCAGTTGTTAAAGATGGCGAAGGGGCGACAAAATTTATTTCCATCATGGTGGAAGGCGCCAAATCAAAGTCAGATGCACGGTGTGCCGCGTATGCTATTGCCAACTCCAATTTAGTCAAAACGGCGTTTTTTGGAGAAGACCCTAATTGGGGAAGAATAATTGCCGCCCTTGGTTCTTCAGGAATACCGATAGAGAAGGAAAAAATCAGCCTATCAATAGGAAATATATTAGTATTTTACCAAAATTCGCCGGTCAATATTAATTTAAATAAATTGAAAGAAATATTTCAAAAAGACCGGATCGATGTGCACGTTGAGTTGGGGGGAGGAGATAAATCATATTATGTTTATACATCTGATCTTTCCTATGATTATGTGAAAATAAATGCTGATTACTCAACTTAATCCCAGATAAAAGATATTAATATTATTGCCTGAAAACAGTTATTTAAACTTGATTATTCCGATTATTTGTGTTAATTGCCGCCAAATTCAAATTTCACACATTCCTGGATTACCGGTATGTTGCTTTTAATTAAGTTTGCCGTGTAAGTTGAAGGGGATGGAGGAAAAAACAAAAAAGGAGAAAAATATGTCAGCAATTTCAATGAAACTTTTACTGGAAGCGGGTGTCCATTTCGGGCATCAGACAAACAAATGGAATCCCAAGATGAAGCCGTACATTTTTGGGGCGAGAAACAATATTTACATTATTGATCTACAACAAACCGTCGGCCTATTTCAGACAGCGTATAACTTTGTTATTGATACTGTCAGCCAGGGCAAAGATGTCCTTTTTGTCGGTACCAAAAAGCAATCACAGGAAGCTATTAAGGAAGAAGCTATGCGTTGCGGCATGCCTTATGTCAATCAGCGCTGGCTCGGCGGTATGTTAACTAATTTCATTACCATTAAAAAGAGTATCGACCGTTTAAATACTTTAACTGCCATGTTTAACGATGATTCCATTAAAGCATTTCCCAAAAAAGAAATAACCAAATTACAAAAAGAAAAGGAAAAACTGGAAAATGTTTTAGGCGGAATTAGAAATATGAAATCTCAACCGGCAGTTGTTTTTATTGTTGATCCCAGCCGGGAACATATAACAGTTAATGAAGCGAAGAAATTAAAAATCCCCTTAGTGGCCATCGTTGATACGAATTGTGATCCCGACGATATCGATTATGTTATACCGGGAAATGATGATGCTATAAGAGCAATTAAATTATTTACCTCTAAATTTGCCGATGCGGTTTTGGAAGGTAAAAAACGCTTTGAAGAAAAGTTAACCGCGGAATCAAATAAAGAAGCAGAATTGGTTGCCCAACCCAAATCCGGGGAAACAGATGTCCCCGAAAGTATAGAAATGGAAGATAAAATTGAGAAGTCGGAAGAATATGCCGACGAATCATTCAAATAACTGTAAACTATTTTGGATTTATTAATGTATTAATAGGGAGGAATAAAATTGGAAATATCTTCAGCAATGGTTAAAGAATTGAGAGTAAAAACCGGTGTGGGCATGATGGATTGCAAGGAAGCATTAATAGCGGCGGACGGTGATTTTGAAAAAGCTATTGATTTTTTAAGAAAAAAGGGATTATCGGCGGCAACGAAAAGATCTTCTAAAGCTGCTAAAGATGGTACTGTTGCTTCATATATTCATATGGGTGGAAGAATCGGAGTTATGGTGGAGATAAATTGCGAAACTGATTTTGTTGCAAAGACCGAAGATTTTCAAACAATGGCCAAAGATATTGCAATGCATATTGCGGCATCCAATCCGCTTTATGTCCGGCCTGATGAAATCCCTCCGGAAATTTTAGATAGAGAAAAAGAGATCTACCGCAGCCAATTACGTGAAGAAAACAAACCGGAAAAAATCTGGGACAAAATAATTGAGGGAAAACTTAAAAAATATTACGAAGACATCTGCTTGATGGAACAGAAGTTTATAAAAAATACAGATATTACTGTGGGGACACTTTTAAATAACATTATTGCCAAAACAGGTGAAAATGTTGTCATTCGCAGGTTCGCGAGATTTCAACTGGGAGAGGAAATAAAAAAATAAGTGGGCGAAAAAAAAGAAAAAGCCATTTATAAAAGAATATTGTTGAAATTAAGCGGAGAATCTCTTTTAGGCAAACAGCCTTTCGGAATTGATCCGGATGTGGCTAATTTCATTGCAGGGGAAATAAAATCTCTCTCCGATCTGAATATTAAAATAGGAATTGTCGTTGGCGGCGGCAATATATTTCGCGGGCTGGAAGCAGGCGCGAAAGGTATTGACCGAACGTCAGCGGATTACATGGGTATGCTGGCTACGGTTATCAATAGCCTTGCCCTGCAAAGCGCTTTGGAACAATGCGGAATTCCTACGCGCGTGCAAACGTCAATTGAAATGCATGAAATCGCCGAGCCGTTTATTCAGAGAAGAGCAATGCGCCATCTGGAAAAAGGAAGAATAGTAATCTTTGCCGGGGGAACTGGCAATCCATATTTTACAACGGATACGGCCGCATCTTTAAGGGCTATGGAAATTAAAGCGGATGTTATTATGAAAGCCACGAAGGTTGACGGAGTATATGACAGCGATCCGGTAAAAAATAAAAAAGCAGTTATGTTTAAAAGCATAAGTTATATTGATGTATTGACGAAAAACCTTAAAGTAATGGATGCAACCGCAATATCGCTTTGCCGCGACAATTTACTGCCGATTATCGTTTTTAATTTGCAGAAAAAAGGAAATATTCGCAGGGCAATTTGCGGTCAAAAAATTGGCACTTATGTAGGAGAATAATATGTCTAAAGAAACTGTTTTTCAGAAGTTTAAAGACGAGATGGAAAAGGCGATTATAACTTTAGGTAAGTCTTTCAGCAGGGTGAGAACAGGCAGAGCGTCCGTTGCGTTGTTGGATGGAATAAAGGTTGATTATTACGGTGTTGCTACTCCCATTGCTCAGGTGGCTAACATTTCT
>PLMV01000179.1:0-21707 GCA_003141615.1 Syntrophaceae bacterium | reverse complement strand
AATGCGCGTAGAGATACTAATGAAGAATTGAAAAATATGAAAAAAAACAATCAAATATCTGAAGACGAACTTTTTACTGCGCAAGAAGAAGTTCAAAAATTAACTGACCAGTATATCGAAAAAACAGATAAAATACTGGTAGCCAAAGAAAAAGAAATAATGGAGATTTAAACCGGACTTTACATAAACACAGAAATGGGGAGTCAAAAACTCCCCATTTGTTTTTCTGCTGATTTGCTTGAAAACATTTTTTTCCTCAAGGGTAAACTTTTGAAGATATTGTTCAGCTTTACCGAAATCATATTGCCTGTTGAAAAAAATTGCTCTGTCTATTAAAATAAAAGATCAATTTGGAGCTAAATTAGTGATAAAAATTGACTTCAATAAATTACCCCAACACATAGCCATAATTATGGATGGTAATGGTCGTTGGGCAAAACAACATGCAATAGGTAGAATTCGGGGGCATAAAAAAGGAGCTCAAGCAGTAAGGACAACCGTAAAGACATGTCGCGAAATCGGCATAAAATATCTTACTCTATATGCCTTTTCCATAGAAAATTGGGAACGTCCGGCAAAAGAAGTGGAAGCTTTGATGTCTTTACTGGACGAATATTTGACCAAAGAAACAAAACAATTGCAAAAACAAGGAATCAGGCTCACAACAATCGGCGAAATAAATCGTTTGCATCCGTCGGTGAAAGAAAAACTCTTACAGGCAAAGGAAAGCACGATTAATAATGACAAGATGGTTTTAAATATAGCCTTGAGTTACGGTGGCAAAGATGAGATTATCCGTGCTGTAAAAAAAATTATTCAAGATAATAAAGACGGTAAAATTAATATCAATGAAATTAATAAGGAGACTTTTAGCAATTATTTATACACTTCAGGAATGCCTGATCCCGATTTATTGATTCGCACCAGTGGCGAATATCGCATCAGTAATTTTTTGCTCTGGCAGATGGCCTATACAGAACTCTATTTTACAAATGTCCTCTGGCCTGACTTTACAAAGGATGATCTTTTTAAAGCAATTGCCAGTTATCAAAAACGGGAAAGACGTTTCGGTCTGACCAGTGAACAGTTAAAAGAAAAGGATTATTAAATCTAAACCATAAATTTAAAAAGTGAAGGTTTGAATTTATGTCCAAGACAGGAAATTCATATTTAAAAAGATGGTTGACAGGCCTTATTCTGGCGCCTTTATTAGTCATAGTTATTGTATTCTGTAAAGAAGCAGTTTTTTCCGCTGTTGTTATTTTATTTATTCTGGGCGGAGTATGGGAATACAATAATATGGTTTTCGGAAAAGGTTTCGCGAGTGAAAAAATAGAGGGTCTGATTTTTGCTATAATAATTCCTTTGTTTGTCTTCTTTGAAAATAATCAGTATTTACTTGCCGTGCTGGCTTTCTCTGTATTGCTTGTTTTTATTTTATTTCTCTGGTCGAATAAAGAATCAAATTTTGATGTTCTATCCGTTGATAAAGTCGTTTTTGGCCTGATGTATATACCTTTTTTGATGTCGTATTTCATTTCATTACGAATGATGGAAAAAGGAGTTTTATGGGTTTTGTTTGTCCTGGTGCTTGCCTTTGCTGGTGATATAGCCGCTTTATACGCAGGTAAAACTTTCGGTAAACATAAATTAATTCCTTTAATCAGCCCCGGTAAAACTGTGGAAGGTGTGATAGGACTGATTTTGGGAAGCACTGTGGCTTGTTTGATCTTCAGTTATTATTTATTGCCGCAAGTATCACTAATACATATAGCAATTCTTGCTTTTGTGGGCAGTATTATCGGACAATTGGGCGATATTTGTGAATCCGCTATTAAAAGAAATTATGGGCTTAAGGATGCGGGTTCACTTTTGCCCGGTCACGGGGGCATCCTTGATCGTTTGGATTGCCTGATTTTTATCGCCCCATTTGTTTATTATTACCGGATATTTGTGATTAAATAAATGAAAAAAATTACAATTTTAGGATCAACAGGTTCAATTGGCGTCAGCGCGTTGGATGTTATTGAGAAAAATCCGCAGCGGTTTCAAGTCGAGGCTCTTGCCGCTGG
Organism: Syntrophaceae bacterium; assembly: GCA_003141615.1. Lineage (GTDB taxonomy): Bacteria > Desulfobacterota > Syntrophia > Syntrophales > Smithellaceae > Smithella. The sequence goes on along the minus strand of PLMV01000179.1, from coordinate 19,635 downwards.
AAGAAATATAAAGCTGCTCAAAAAGCAAATAGAAAAATTTAAGCCAAAAGTGGTTTCTGTAAGCACTAAAGAGATTGCACTTAAACTTCGCGAGGCCTTGAATGCTAAAAGCAGGGTTAAAATATTTTATGATGAAGAAGGCTTAAAAGAGATTGCTTCATTTCCTTCGGCAGACATTGTTATTTCCGCCATATCAGGTTCCGCTGGTTTAATACCAACACTTGCGGCAATTGAAGCGGGCAAGGATATCGCCTTAGCCAACAAAGAAACAATGGTTATGGCTGGAGAAATTGTAACCAAAAAGGCTATTAAAAAAGGTGTGAAAATTATCCCTGTCGACAGCGAGCACAGCGCAATATTTCAGTGCTTGGAAGGAAGTATACGCCAAAATTTGCGACGGATAATTTTGACAGCCTCCGGAGGTCCGTTTCTAAATTTTTCCAGAAATGAATTGAGTAAAGTATGTCTCAGTCAAACATTGCGTCATCCCAACTGGAAGATGGGAAAGAAAATAACTATTGATTCTGCTTCGATGATGAACAAAGGTCTGGAAGTGATCGAGGCTAAATGGTTATTTAATGTGGATATCAGTGATATTGATGTTTTAATTCATCCGCAAAGCATAGTGCATTCCCTGGTTGAATTTATTGACGGAGCGTTTTTAGCGCAAATGGGCATTCCGAATATGAAGATACCTATTGCCTATGCCTTAACTTATCCGGAAAGGATAATTAATGATCTTCCATCTCTGGATCTTGTGAAAACAGGGAATTTGGAATTTCTTAAGCCGGATATAAAGAAATTTCCCTGCCTGGGTCTCGCTTATGCGGCAGGCCTTTGTGGCGGCACGGCTCCTGTTGTTTTAAATGCCGCCGATGAAGTCGCCGTATCCGCATTCATTGAGAATAAGATTCGTTTTATTGATCTACCTAATATTATGGAAAAAATTCTTGGTCTGCATAATTCAATTAATAATCCCTCATTAGATGATATTCTACAGGCCGATTTGTGGGCGAGAAGAAAAACTAAAAAAATAATAGAAAGGATGATAAATTGATTACTATAATTTCTTTTATAATTTTACTGAGTGTTCTTATTTTTGTCCATGAATTGGGGCATTTTCTGGCTGCGCGAATTGCCGGTGTTGGCGTTCTTAAATTTTCTCTCGGTTTTGGCCCGAAGATAATCGGCAAGAAAATTGGAGAGACTGAATATGTGCTTTCTTTGATTCCTTTAGGCGGATTTGTCAAACTTTTGGGTGAGTCGGGTAATGAAGAATTGTCACCGGAAGATGAAAAAAGATCATTTTTTAAACAGGCCATATGGAAACGTATGCTGATTATTCTGGCCGGTCCTGTTTTTAACTTCTTATTGGCTCTGTTAATATTTATTATTGTTTTCATATACGGTTTGCCGAATTTAACCGCTGTCGTTGGTGAAGTGCAAAAAGAATCTGCCGCTTTTGAAGCAGGGATGATTAGTGGTGACAAAGTCATTGCCATTGATGGCCATAAAATTGTCTTTTGGGAAGAGATAAAGCCATTAATAGCAAAGGGTAAAGGCAAAGAAATGGAAGTTGTTATCGAGAGGGGTGCGGAAAAGAAGCATCTATTAATTAAACCAAGATTATCTAAATCAAAGAATATTTTTGGTGAAGACGTACCTACATACCTTATTGGAATATCTCCTGCCGGGAATATTATTATAGAAAGAAAAAATCCCTGGGATGCAATCATTGCCTCGGTTAGCAAGACTTGGGAGATTAGCAAACTGACGATTATTTCCGTGGTCAAAATGTTGGAGGGAGTTATTTCGCCACGAACTTTAGGCGGCCCCATTTTTATCGCTCAAGTTGCCGGTGCTCAGGTAAAAGAAGGCATAATTCCTTTTATTCTCTTTATGGCCATACTTTCCATTAACTTAGGGGTAATTAATCTTTTTCCCATACCTGTTCTTGATGGCGGCCATATTTTCTTTTATCTGATCGAAATTGTAACCAGAAGGGAGATAAGCGTCAAAGCAAAAGAAATATCACAGCAAATCGGTTTTGTCATTTTGTTGATGTTGATGCTTTTTGTGATTTTTATTGATATTGAACGTTTGAACATTAAAGTTGTCAATGACATTATAAAAATATTTAAGTGAACTATGTTGACTTTAGCTTTTGATACTTCTTCTAAAACTGCCGCAGTTGCGCTATTGCAGGATGATGTTATTCTCTATGATGCCATCATCAATATTGATTTAAATCATTCGGAAGTACTCTTGCCTGCAATTGATCAAGCTTGCCTTCAAACAAGGATAAAAATTTCCGAAATTGATTTGTTTGCCTGCACCATTGGTCCCGGGTCGTTTACAGGACTGCGTATTGGAGTCAGCACGCTCAAAGGACTGATGCTGGCAACAGGAAAGCCTGCTGTCGGGATTTCTTCCCTTGCGGCTCTTGCTTTGAACGCAGGCAAAAGTTCAAAAATAATTTGTTCCGCAATGGATGCGGGTCGCGGACAGGTTTATACTGCATTTTACCGGTATAACGAAAATGGCCTTCTAGATCAGATCGGCACAGATAAAGCTGTTAATCCGCGGGAAATTATCCATAATCCGGAACAAGAGATGATATTTGTAGGTGATGGAGCAATCAAGTATGCCGGCATTATAAGTAACACTAAAACTAAAAAGATTAATATCGCTTCAGCAGCACAGCAGTATATCCGGGCTTCATCCGTGGGTATTTTAGGGCGTGAGAAATATAATCGAAACGAATTGCTTAATACTGAAACCTTTGTTCCTGTCTATTTACGTTCGGCAGATGCCCATGTGAAGAAAGCTTTATTTGGGAATTAATTATTATCCGGGATTATAAGATCCTTGTATTTTGTTCAAAAGTTCCTGAACTTTTTCATTGTGCGGGTTGCGCGAAAGGACAAAATAAAGACGTTTGATTATATCTTCAATATTTACAACATTAGGATTTGATAAGAATAATGAAAAATAGGCATTAGCCAAATTAAAGTTGGTCTCTTCGTGAAGAGGATTAATTCTAAGAGCTTGGCGATAAGTAGATATAGCTTGAATAAGATTGTTAGTTATTTCATAAACAGAACCCAAATCGTTCCATGCATCAGTGTTTTCCGGTTCCAGTTTTAAGACATTTTGGAAACTTTTTAAAGCTTTAGCATAATCTCCGTCTTGAAAATGAATTCTGCCCAAACTGTGAAGAGCCTTTACATGTTTCGGATTAATCTCAATAATATTTTCATATTCTTCCGCTGCTTCATCATACATATCGTGTTTATCATACAAAGTCGCTAAGCAAAAATGAGGCTCAACTGCCCGCGGATCGATCCCGATAGCCTTTTTGTATTGATCTACAGCATGGTGATAATCGATCTGCAATTCTAAGATATGCCCGATTTTGATAATTGCTTCAATGTCGTCATCTTTTATTTTTAAGGCTTTTTCGTAGCATTTTTTTGCAGAATCAAACATATCCATTTTCTCATAGACATATCCCAGATTTATAAAAGTTTTAGGATTATCTGGTTCCAGTTCTGTTATTTTTTGAAAACATTCTAAAGCCTCATCATAGTCTTTATTCTCCAGATGAATAAAACCAAAATTGACGTAATCCTCAGCAGAATAAGTGTCTTTTTTAATATCTTTTTTACGATTTGCGATGGTCAGTTTGATATTACTTGGATAAGCGTTATAGGGCTTCTGAGGTGTTTGTTTTTCTAAAAATTCTTTATCCATTTTTTTATAGTGAAGTCATCGTATAGTTTGTATTTTAGGTGCTGTTGAATTTCTTTAAAATAACATTTTTGACTTCAAACCATATAGCAACCGGATCAGAAAGCGATGATTTCATTATGTGCGGATTTCCTTTAATGATTTGTGCTGACCAGTATCCCGCCAATTTGTTTTTACTTTCAGAGCTTGCCAATTGTGCTTGTCTTATAACATGAGCAGGAATGGCAAGCTCTACATTTTGTTGGCCAATTAATACTTCTTCGTAAACTTCTTTCTCAACTTGTGCTGGCTGTTCTTCCGTTTCTTTTTGTTTTGCTTCAACAGGTTTAGCTTCTTCCCGTCTTGGGGGAATATTAGTTGCAGAAGGTTTTGCCAGGGGTACACCTTGAATAGGAACATAATTTACCGCAGGTTTTGCCAAGGGTACCGCTTTTGTTTCAACACGGACAGTAGTTTCTTCCCGTTGAGGCGGAATAGGCGTTGCAGGAGGCTGCTCCGGGACTACCACTCTTGGTTGAACAGGTCTAGCCTCTTCCCGTTGAGGCGGAATAGGTCTTGCAGGAGGCTGTTCCGGGATTGCCATTCTTGGTTCAACAGGTCTAGCTTCCCGTTGAGTGGGAATATCAATAGGTGGTATTTCTACTTTAGGCGCTGCTTTTCTTGGAACTGAAGTCCCGGGTTTTTTCTTCAGTAATTCGGTATCAGTTCCTGAGATATTTTCTGATGGTTCTATCTCCGGACGGCTATGAATTTTACTTTTTGGCAAAGTAGTTTTACTTATTTTCTTGAAGCGATCTGCAATTTGCGCGACAACTTCACCTGATATCATTTGAAATTCGTTAGTTTCGCCTGCTTTCAGGCAAAGTTTACATATTTTGTTAATCAGGCGAGGTGTACCATATTCGGAAAATTCCCAAATTACAGGAATAGCGTCATCTGTGAATATTTTTCTTTGACTGCCGGCAAGCTTAAGTCTTGTTTCGACATAAGTTTTAAGAGCTTCCTCTGAAGGCAGTTTTTCTATATGGCCATAAGTGCCAATCCTTTGAAATAAATTGGCCATTTTAGGATGTTCTAATTTCTCCGCCAGTTCAATCTGGCCGGCAAGAATCAAGGTGAAAAGATTATGCTCGTCATCTTGCATATTGGTTAAAAGGCGCAAATCATCCAGATTAGCGGAAGTTAAAACATTAGATTCATCAATAACAATTACAATTTTTTGACCCTGATCGTTTGTTTCAAACAGAAGACGATTAAATATTTCGAGCAAATCGACCTTCTTTTTTTCTTCACATTGTTTTCCGGTTATCTGGCCGATAATTTCTCTTAACAGTTGTATGAAAGAAAGGGCGGGATTGGTAATTAAAGCGACTTTGTATTTTTCCGGCTCTAATGAATCAATAATTACGCGCAGAGAAAGAGTTTTGCCTAAACCGACATCACCGAAAATAACAGCAAAACATTCATTGCCTTCTTTAATAGCAAAGATTGTTTCAGAAATAACATTTTCCATGGATTCATGGCAGTCTACATACATTGAAGAATCAGGAACATTATCGAAAGGTGGTTTGATTAAATTCCAATAGTCACAATACATCTTTCCTCTCCTTACAACCTATTATAAAAAAAGTTTATCCTTCAATATTAAATAATAAAATAAGCTCATTGTTCATTATTAAGTTGGGTGACTTCCGTATCACTGCTCAAATATTCCAGAATATCTTCCAGCAAGAAGCGTCTCATTCTGCCCAGTTTGTAACTGTTCAGCTTTTTCTCATTGATAATTTTCTGCAAAAAACTCCGGCTGATTTGAAGCATTTGACAAACTTGATTAGGAGATAGCATTCTTAAAAGCAAAGAATCATTAAAATGATAATTGAGAGAAATTCGGCCGTCAGGATTAATTTTTATATCCAATGAGGGATCACTTTTTGCTCCACTCAACAATTCTTTTATATATTCTGATTGCAGCAGCAGCGCTGACTGCTCCTTTGTCATAGTTATGGAAATAACAGAAGAAGACTTATCCATGAATTCCTCTACTATTTTTTTATCGGAAAATTCGACGTGATTATTTATGGCGGTGCTGCTTATGGCAACTTCAGATGGAAGATTATCACTTAGATTATCCGGTAGTATAAACTTAACTTCCGTTTTTTTATCGGAAAATTCGGGGTGAGTATCAATGGCGATGTTGCTTGCTGCAGCTTCTTGTGGAAAAGTATCAATCAGATTATCCGGCAGTATAAGCTTAACTTCCGTTTGAGTGTATTCTCGCCGCCGTTTTACGATGCAGATCTTTTCCATGTTACTCCAGACAATCTTAGTTACTATTTAACAAAAAAATATTCAATATTTTAATCACAAGTGTCAGTAACAATAAAATTTAATTTTAATGTTTACATATTTAGCTTATTTAGCAAGTAAAATCAAGACAATTTTAATCTTTAAGTGTTCCAATCACTGCTTGGTGGGACAGGATTATTTGAATGTTACAATGGGATGGGTTCATCTGATCTGGAGTCTTTTTTTACCAAGATACATAGGATAAAATATGGCCAAGAGACAAAGAAAAAAAGCAAAGCAAAAGGAGACAGTCGACCAGATTATTTGCAATAGAGAAATATTCTGGCCGCGCAAATTAGCCATAAATATGTAATACACGGGCCCGGCTTCCAGAATTATGACAAAGGCAATTAAACAAAAACAAAGAACCATGAAAAGCAGCCCGCCAAAGCTGGTTACAACCTGTGCCGGATTTTCCGATTTAAAATCGGCATAGACAGCGCCCAGGCCGATGGCCACGCCTACAACGGCAGGAACCAGGCAAAATATTGTTATGGTCGATAGAAACATCATGAAAGGAGAAACTCGCAGCAGAAAATTGGAAACAACAACTAGAACTTCCGCTAAAATTATCAGAGGTATATAATACAAAAAAAACTTGATCCAGAGGAAGTTTTTTGTCGATACCGGTGCCGCTTGAACAATCCAAAAGGCTTCGCCTTCCATACTCACAGCCGGAAAAACGAAACGGGCGGCAATGGCCGTAAGCACAAAAGCTGCCAATCCTATATTTAAGAAAGAAAACAAATTTTGCAGGTAAATAGTTTTAATTGGTGATTTGTCCAGAGGTAAAACAGAAAAATTGTAGAGGTAAACTACAATCAAGGCGGCCATTAGAAATAATTGAGGCCATTGTGCCGAATCCCTGAAAAAAGTTCTGATTTCCTTGACCGCAAAAGCTTTTGATTCGCGCGGAAGAAAATTTAATAAACTTTCCCAGTTATAACCTTTGTATTTTACCGGCGCGAAAAGACGCTGTGGCGTTGTTTGCGATTTAGAAAAACCCATAAAGTATGCAGACTGGGCGATAATGTGAGTGATGAAAATAAGCATAAAGGCGCAGGTTCCGGTAAGCGCGATATTGAACAGACAGCTTTTTACTTCACCAGTTAGGGCAGCTTTTATGGAATCGGTAATCCATGTAGTGGGTAAAAGCGGCGAGTTGGGAGTTTGCATGGAATTTAAATAAAGAACAACGGAAGCAAAGCTATCCGGATTGACCAGTTGTTCCGGTCGTGTTAAACGTAAAAGAAGAATAAGGATCAGTACCATAATAACGCCCAGAATAATAAGAATCGTCCTGATTCTTCCGGCAGGCAATATTATAGCTCCAAATAAAACTAAAATACTGCTGAGAGCCGAAGCTATAAGACACATGAAAATTATTGCGACTAAAAAGATTACATAAAAAATGATGCCCGCTTTGTAAATCAATCCATAAGATAAAAATATCGGAAGACTGAAAGCAATAATCATCCAGGAACTATCAAAGGTACTGATGAGCCACCGTGAAAAAAAAATATCTTTGGAAGAAACCGGCAACGAATGCAGCAGTGGCAAATCCTGACTTAAATACAAATGGGAAAGACAATTAATGATGTTGCTGAAGAGCAAAAGCATAAAAAAAGTCATAATGAGCATCGACATAAGCTTCATTGCTAATATGCTGCCAAAATCCTGTACACTTTGAAAATAGAACAATATGCGATAGAAAATAATAAAAATGCCTATCCAAAAAACAAGACCAACTGCGCCGTACATGAAAATACGCATCCAGCTGTTTCTTTTATTGCCAGTCCGTAAACTGTTGATAGAGGAAAGTATGCGCGGTCTTAATAGGGAAAGAATAGTATTCATATAAAAGTATTTTCTTTTATTATGGTTAGAAACACTTCTTCGAGCCTGGCTTCGCCAAGATTTGCAATATGCTTTAATTCATTAAGAGTACCCTGCGCCAATAGTGTGCCTTTGTGAATTAAACCGATTCGATGGCACAAATCTTCAGCTATGCTTAAAGTGTGCGTGGAAATAAAGATAGTAGTTTGATTGGCGGCCAGTTCTTTTAAAATATCCTTGACCATATGCACTGCTGCCGGATCAAGACCGACCATTGGCTCATCAATAATCAATATTCTGGGATCATGTAACAGAGCGCAGGCAATGATGAGCCTTTGCTTCATACCGTGTGAATAAGCTTCAATCAGTTCATCAGCCCAATCACAAAGGGCAAATTGTTGCAAAAGCTTTTGGGCTTTTTGTAGAAATGTGTCGCGTTTAACATCGTATAGATCAGCCGAAAAACGCAGGAACTCCATCCCCGTGAGCTTCTCGTAAAGAAAAGGCCTGTCGGGCACAAAACCGATCATTTTTTTCCCCTCGACGGGTTTTTTTGCCATATCCAATCCGCCGATGATAATACTACCGGAGGTAGGAGCAAGAATGCCGCCCATCAGGCGAATTGTTGTAGTTTTACCGGCGCCGTTGGGTCCGATAAAACCATAAATTTCGCCGGCGGCAACATTTAAACTGAGCTTGTTTACCGCTATGGTAGTACCATAATCTTTGGTTAGTTCGTGTAGTTCAATCATTTTATTTGCTCTAATACCTCCAGTTTGATTTTGCCCATCACTCCCATTAAGTTCATTTGTTCACCGCTATCACCGCGAACAAGTCTAATGTGGGTCACATCGGCTGGAATTTGATTGAAAACAGCATCTGCAGTGACCCATTTTCCTAAGTAGAGAACGTTCCACGCATGCCAATAAAACCGGCCGTGCAGATAAACCAATCCCGCTTCCATTTGCGCCGGAATACCGGCGGCGCGCAGTAGGGCAACTAACAGCACGGAGTGCTCGTTACAATCGCCGACTTTATTTTTTAAGACCTCCAACGCGTTGGGAACCGACAAGACCGGTTTTTTCTCAATATTGCGGTAAACCCAGTTGACAATTTTTCTCGCTTTCTGCTCAGCAGTGTCAGTCGGCTTGATGATTTTATCCACCTGCGCTTTTATTTGCGGATGATCGGATTGTATAAGTGGCGCAGGTTTTAAAAAGACGGCAATATCTTTGGGAAGATTATTATTTAAAGTTGAAGACGATGACAGGTTTTCCCTGGCGATGATTAGAATGTTATTATGAAAACTTTGTCTGTCGCCATCAAGAAATAACGTTCCGCTGATACCGTCGATTTTGATTTTAATTTTGCTGAGTTTTTCCGGTTCAGTAATTTCAACATTGGAAGTGATGGAGGAAATTTGCGTAAAATCAATGCTTCCTTGATCAGCTATTCCTTCCCGGGCTTTTTGCGGGCTGACCTTTTCAGTAGAGAGGCCCAGAATGCCTGTTTCTTTTAAAGCATCTCCCTCTTTACTAAGCCAGGCGCAGTTTTTGGCACCCATGAAATCGGCGCAATATTTATTTGTTAAGATTCGTTTTCCCATGATGGGAATAATTTCATCGGCATTTCTGGTAACTTTAACCGATCGGATGGAGAGTGTAGAAGGATCAAAAATGCTGAAACTGCTGGTTACATTTTTTTCCAAATCAGCGTGAAACGCGGCGTCATAAATGCTGCCGCTTATATGGGGAATATCTTTGAGCGTAATTTCGCTCTTTTCTTGCACACCAGGTAAGCCGGTAAAAAGGATTAGTTTGTTTTTGACCACGTGGCCGTGAGCATTAAAGCGAAACAGATTGGAGTTTAAATCAAAATTAAATGAGGAAAGAGACATATCGGGGTTCAAATCGCCCTCAGTCAAAATATTGAGCGCCTGCGTTACTCCCATTGTATTGATCTGCATAAAAACAGTCTCATTAAAGTGAGATCTTTTTTCCAGAGTGGTAAAAGTCCGGTGAACAAAACCAATCTTTTTGCCGTTTTGATAGATATTCATCCATGTATCTTGCGGTCGCTGTGATTTTATAATTTGAACATCCGCAACCGGCTCCGAATTTTTCTGGAAAAACTCGAGGCGAATAAACAGCAGCATGAGAAAAGCAATAGTAATGAACACACCCCAAAGTATGTTCCATTTGATTTTGTGCATAAACGATAGCCTGGGGAAAAGTTAGTAAACTATTTATCCTTTATACAAATATTTAATCAAAGATAGCGCATTGATTGAGAATTGATATTATTATATAGGATATAGGCAGTGTATGCAAGAGTCAACAAATAGCTGTTCTGATTTTTTTTGTATAAAAATTAAAGATTTATTGACAAGAACAGTCAATTGATATATCAAAAAAAACTAATTTAATGGTGAGCTGTCTTAAGTATAGGTTGATATTTGCTGAGCCGGTATCATGTTAAATATAACTTGGTATAAGAAAAGATAAATGCTTTATGAAACATGATAATATCATTGCTCGCGAAGGTTATCCTTTTATAGTATTTTCTCTTGTCGTTACTGTTTTTGTCGCCTTTTTTGGCCATGGCTGGCTGATAATTTTATTTGTTTTTATTACGTTTTTTATTGTTTGGTTTTTCCGCAATCCGGAAAGGTATTTTCAGGAGGAGGAAAAAGTCTTAATTTCTCCTGCTGATGGTAAAGTAATCAAAATCGAAGATGTCGTAGTAAATGGAACCATTTCCGGAAGATTTAAAAAAATAAGTATTTTCATGAATGTTTTTAATGTCCACGTCAATCGCGCCCCTTATTCGGGGAAAATAGAAGCTATTAATTATCACGAGGGTAAATTTTTTTCTGCTAATTTAGATAAGGCTTCACTCGATAATGAACGCAATGAAGTTATGATCCGTGCCGAAGATGGACGTCGGGTTTGGACGGTGCAGATTGCCGGTCTTATTGCCCGTCGAATTGTCTGCTGGTTCTACGTTGGGGCGACCATTAAAAAAGGCGAACGTTTTGGCTTAATTCGTTTCGGTTCGCGAGTGGATGTTTATCTACCCGAAGATTCTCGAATTTCAGTGAAGCTGAAAGACAAGGTTAAGGCGGGTCAGACAGTTTTAGGGTATTTGTCATGAATGAAGAAATTTCGCCCAAAAAAATTCGGATGAAAAAAGGAATTTATATATTACCGAATCTTTTTACCACGGCCAGTTTATTTTGCGGATTTTATTCCATCATTGCTTCCTTTAAAGAACATTTCGTTCCTGCTTCTATAGCTATTTTGTTTTCCATTGTTTTTGATGGATTAGATGGCCGGATTGCCCGACTTACAAATACAACCAGTAAATTTGGCGCAGAATATGATTCCCTGGCCGATGTAATAGCTTTTGGTGTTGCGCCATCGCTTCTGGCATATTGTTGGGCTATGTCTATTTACGGGAAATGGGGCTGGCTTGTTGCTTTCCTGTTCGTTCTCTGCGGTGCGCTCAGATTAGCCCGATACAACATCCAGATCGGCCTGATTGAAAGTACCGTATTTAATGGACTACCCATTCCAGCCGCGGCTTCGGTTGTGGCGACCACAGTTATTTTCTTTAGCAGCGATTACGTCGGTGTGGAAGGGAAGTTCCATAATATTTTTATACTGGTCTTTGTCATCATTCTGTCGTTGCTGATGATCAGCAATATCAAGTACTACAGCTTCAAGGATATGAAGCTCCTTGTCCGGAAACCTTTCACGATCTTTTTTTTGTTAATTGTTTCATCAATTATAATAGTAGCTGAACCGGAATTAATGTTTTTTGTGTTGATGTTAGGTTATGCTCTCTCCGGGCCGATTTGGTGGTTAGTAAAGATTAGCCTGAAAGAACGCCAAGAAGCTAAAGAAGAGAAAAATAATATTAAGATGTGATGAGACCCAAGCTTCAGAAACAGAGTGCACTGAAGCTTGCAGGTCGAATGAAGGAAACTCAAATATTACAAACGCAGTGCCGTAATATTTGTAAGTTGAATTCATCCTGCATAAGCGGGATAATCAACAGCTTGCATTTGGGTTTATACCCGTGGACGTGAAAAATTATGAGAATTATCGGAGGTGAGGCTAAAGGAAGGACATTGCATTTTCCTTCCGGATCAAAGGAACGGCCGACTTCTGATTTTTTACGTGAAACTCTTTTTAATTTATTGGGTCCTTTGCAGAATAAAACATTCCTCGATCTTTTCGCCGGATCTGGCAGTGTAGGTTTGGAAGCTGCCAGTCGTGGAGCTCAAGGTGTTTTTTTTGTAGAGAAAAATAAACATCTCGTTGAGGTTATTAAAAAAAATATCCAAACATGCTGTTTAGATAAAAACTGCCGAATAATTGCCGGAGATATCGAGTTCGGTCTGCGTGATCTTTTTAGAAAAAAATATGAATTTGATATTATATTTGCCGATCCACCCTATAATCGGGAATTAGTGGGGAAAACACTGAAACTCTTGAGCAAACATAATATTCTCAGGAAAGATGGTATAATTGTAATTCAACATTCGGTAAAAGAAACTTTTAGTGAGTTAGATGATAATATTTATCAAACAGATCAGAGAAAATATGGCGATAATACCTTAACTTTTTTTTAAAATGGAGTGGAAATGATACAGGATAATTTCGTAAACAGAGTTGCAATCTACCCGGGTTCATTTGACCCCATTACCAATGGTCATGTGGATCTTGTCAAAAGAGGACTGAGAATGTTTGACGAAATCGTCGTTCTCATTGCGTACAATCCTAATAAGGTTTATCTTTTTACAATAGAAGAAAGAATGGAAATGATTCGGGAAATATTTAGTGATACTAAGGAAGTTAAGGTGGATTCCCATTCCGGACTGCTTGTTGATTATTTGAAAATTTCCGGCGCTAATATAATATTGCGCGGAATGCGCGCTCTTTCTGATTTTGAATATGAATTTCAGATGGCGCTGATGAACCGTCGTCAAACAAAAAAAATCGAAACGGTTTTTCTTATGAGCGGGTTTAAATGGTTTTATACGAGTTCCAAATTAATCAAAGAAGTGGTGAGTTTGGGAGGAACGGTAAAAGGTTTAGTTCCGGATAATGTTAATCAAATGCTAATGCAAAAATACAATATCAAAAATAATAATAATGGTAGGGAGTAGTTTGTGCGATTATCGTCAAGAGTAGCGAAAATTAATCCATCGGAAACTTTAGCTATTACCGCTAAAACCAATGCTTTGAAAGCGCAGGGAAGGGATGTAATCGGTTTTGCCGCAGGAGAACCGGATTTTGATACACCGGTTAATATTAAGAATGCGGCAATTAAAGCCATTGAAGCCGGTTTTACCAAATACACGCCGGTCGGAGGCACAGATGAACTAAAAGACGCTATTGTTGCAAAATTAAAACGCGATAATGGTCTGAAATATAAGCGTTCGCAAATCGTTGTTTCCTGCGGAGCGAAACATACATTATATAATTTGGCGCAAGTTCTGTTTGATCCCGGTGACGAAGTTATTATTCCCGCGCCCTACTGGGTTTCTTATCCTGACATTGTAGTTTTGGCCGGAGGCAAGCCGGTGATTATTAACACGCATGAAAAAGACGGTTTTAAAATGAAGCCTGAGCAGTTAAAAGCTGCGATAACCAAACAAACGCGAGCTGTAATTATTAACAGCCCTTCCAATCCTACCGGAGCGGCCTATTCGCCGGAAGAGTTAAAAGCCATTGCCGCCATTTTGCTGGACAAAGACATATTGGTTATTTCGGATGATATTTACGAAAAAATATTTTACGCCAAATTTCCTTTTATTAATATAGCTACCTGTGAACCGAAATTGAAAGACAGGACAATAGTAGTTAATGGCGTATCAAAAACTTATGCCATGACCGGTTGGCGCATTGGTTATGCTGCCGGACCCGAAGAGATAGTGGCGGCAATAAATAAGATTCAAAGTCAAAACACCTCCAACCCCACTTCCATTTCGCAGAAGGCGGCAGTGGAAGCGATTTCCGGGGACCAGAGTATTGTTGATAAAATGGTGGGCGAATTCCAAAAGCGAAGGGATTTTATTGTTGAAGCTCTCAACCAAATTCCCGGTGTAAAATGTTTTTCCCCTGAAGGCGCATTTTATGTCTTTCCTAATGTATCAAATATTTACGGGCGTTCTTACAAAGGGAAAAAAATAACCAATTCTCCGGAATTAATTGATTACCTGCTTGATGAAGCTAACGTCGCCGCTGTTCCCGGAGCTGCATTTGGCAGTGATAACCATATACGTTTATCTTACGCTACTTCTTTAAAAAATATTGAAGAGGGTATAAAACGAATTAAGGATGCTATTTCTAAGTTAGAATAACAGGTAAATATGCCCAAGTGATTGAGTGGAGCCCCCTCCGGCAGGAGCCGGCAGATCAACTATGGCTGCATTGTTGTCTGGGCAGATAAATTTCATCTTCGCTTCATTTCTGCGCCCCAAAATAACTTTTTAAATGAAAATATTGCATTAGCCATTTCCAGGATAAATTAATCATTGCTGAAGATTAATTCAAATGTTATAAATTCAATCTAATTAAATGCATTAGAGGGCTGAAGCCTGTGGAACATGTATCCTTGATCAAAAGAAGAAAAACAAAAAAGATAAATCTTGATAGTGTGCCGATAGGTGGAGATGCGCCTATTGTTGTGCAATCGATGACCAATACAGATACGCGTGATGTGAAAGCCACAGTTGCTCAAATCAACGCGCTGGAGAAAGCCGGTTGTGAAGTCATCCGCATTGCCCTTCCCGATAAAGATGCTGTGCAAGCGATCCCGGATATAAAAAAAAGAATTCGTCTTCCTCTGATTGCGGATATTCATTTTAATTACCGGTTGGCTATAGATGCCATGAAACACGGAGTAGCCGGCATCAGGATTAATCCCGGCAATATTGCCACTGATAAAATCCGCGAAATTGTCAAAGTGGCCAAAGAGCGGGATATTGTGATTCGTATCGGTGTTAATTCCGGTTCTCTGCAAAAAGATCTATTGCTGAAATATGGCGGCGCGACAGCGGAGGCTCTAGCGGAAAGCGCCTTGCAAAATATTGAGCTTTTTGAGGATCAGGGTTTTGGCAAGATAAAATTGTCGCTGAAATCATCGGATGTACCCACAATGATTGAAGCGTATCGCGCGATTGCCGCCAAAATCGATTATCCGTTGCATCTGGGAGTGACTGAGGCCGGCTCATTGGTTAATGCCGCGATAAAATCAGCACTGGGAATCGGGACCCTTCTTTATGAAGGCATTGGTGACACAATCAGAGTTTCCGTTACCGGTGATCCTGTTTTGGAGATTCCCCTGGCTTATGGCATTTTGCGCGCATTGAACATTAGAAAGGCCGGAGCGGATATCGTTTCCTGTCCGACTTGCGGACGTTGTGAAATTGATCTTTTAAATTTGACAAATAAAATTGAAAAAGCTCTTACAGGCAGAAAAGAATATTTAAAAGTGGCTCTGATGGGTTGTGTAGTCAACGGGCCGGGTGAAGCCGCGGACGCGGATATCGGTATTGCCGGAGGAAAGGGGCAGGGGATTATTTTTAAAAAAGGAAAAGCCTTCAAAAAAGTTAAAGAAAAGGACTTCGTGAAGGTATTACTCAAAGAGATAAATTTGATGATTGAAGAAAGGAAGAAAATCTAATGCGTTATTCAGAAATGTTTTTGCCTACCGGCAGAGAAATTCCTTCCGATGCCGAGGTAATAAGCCACCAACTGATGATTAGAGCCGGGATGATCAGAAAATTGACTAGCGGCATATATTCATACCTGCCGCTGGGTTATCGTGTCATCCGCAAGGTGGAACAAATTATCCGGGAGGAAATGAATAAAGCCGGCGCGCAGGAAGTTCATCTGCCCATGGTGCAGCCGGCGGAGCTCTGGCAGGAATCTGGCCGCTGGGTGCATTACGGAAAGGAACTTTTGAGATTTCGCGATCGTCACGATCACGAATACTGTCTGGGGCCGACTCATGAAGAAGTAATCACCAGCTTGGTCCGCAATGATGTAAAAACTTACCGTCAATTACCCCGCAACCTTTATCAGATTCAGACAAAATTCCGCGATGAAGTGCGTCCGCGCTTTGGCGTCATGCGCTGCCGCGAATTCGGGATGAAAGACGCCTATAGTTTTGATATTGATGAAGAGGGCGCGGAAAAAAGTTATGAAAAGATGTTTACCGCTTATAATAATATTTTCCGCCGCTGCGGCTTAAAATTCCGTCCGGTGGAAGCTGATTCAGGCAGTATCGGTGGAAAATATTCACATGAGTTTATGGTCATGGCCGAATCTGGAGAAGACGCCATGGTATTTTGCGAAAAATGTTCATATGCGGCCAACCTGGAAAAGGCTGAAGTGGCATGTCCGGAGAAAAAAATAATATACGAATATGACTTTCTGCCCCTGGAGGAGGTTCATACTCCGGATGTGCGCACCATTGAAGAAGTCAGCGCTTTTTTAAAAGTGATGCCGCAGGATATCGTGAAAACTTTAATTTTCAATGCAGATGGCCAGCCTTGCGCTGTGTTGATCCGCGGCGATCAGGAAGTCAACGAGATTAAAGTAAAAAATTATTTAGGCGCAACGGAATTGGAACTTGCCTCTGATGAAATGATTTTAAAGGCGACCGGGGCACCACGGGGCTTTGCCGGGCCCATGAATATTGGAGTACGAGTAATTATCGATTATTCCGTAATTGATATGGTCAATTTTGTTACTGGCGCTAATAAAGAAAATTACCATTTTAAGAATGTTAATATCGGCAGGGATTTTAATGTTGAAGCCTTTGCTGATTTGCGCATTGTCGAACCGGCGGATAATTGTCCCCGTTGCGAAGGTAATACTCAATTCGTGCGTGGTATTGAAGTTGGTCATGTCTTTAAGTTGGGAACAAAATATAGCAAAGCGATGAAAGCCGTATATCTTGATAAAGATGGTCAGGAAAAAATTATGATAATGGGTTGTTATGGAATTGGAATCGGAAGAACAGTTGCCGCATGTATTGAACAAAATAACGATGAAAACGGAATTGTCTGGCCGATGCCTTTGGCGCCGTATCAAGTAATTATAACACCGGTAAATGTAAACGAAAAATCTATCATGGGTGCTGCGGAAAATCTTTATAACTCCATGCTTGCCGAGGGCATTGAAGTTATTTTCGATGATCGCGATGAAAGAGCCGGCGTGAAGTTTAAAGATGCCGATTTGATCGGAATTCCGCTTAGAATTATCATCGGTCAGAAAAATCTTGTTCAGGAAAATGTTGAACTAAAAATTAGAAAGACCGGCGAAAATAAGTTATATTCGCTTCAGGAGATAGTACGAGAAGTTAAACAAATAATAGAGCAAGAAGTGGAGCCCCCTCCGGCAGGGGTCGGAGGCTCCCTATAATAATGAGNNAGTGCATAACCTGAAGGTCACAAGCTGAAGCTTGCAGGTCGAATGAATGAAACTCAAATATTACAAACGTAGTGCCGTAATATTTGTAAGTTGAATTCATCCCGCGAAGTAGAGGATAATGAGACCTCCCGCGGGTGCAGCCTGCCCTCGACCTGATCGGGGGGCGCATTCCTCCTCCGGCTGGAACCGGGGGATTCACAGCCGCGGGATTAAATCAAAATATGCCATAGCAGTAAACTGGAAATTCAATGCTACGTATCAATGATATTATCGATAAAGCCCAAACTTATCTGCCGCCCGAAGACCTGGAAATGATCGAGAAGGCCTATATTTACTCAGCTTCAGTTCATCAGGGACAGGTAAGGTTATCCGGTGAGCCATATCTTACTCACCCGATGGAAGTTGCGGGAATCCTGACCGATATGAAAATGGATGCCGCGACAATCATCAGTGGGTTATTGCATGATACAATTGAAGATACTTTAACCACAGCGGAACAGCTTGAAAAGGAATTCGGCAAAGATGTGGCTTTTCTGGTCGGGGGATTGACAAAGCTCAGCCATATTTCTTTTGGTTCTCAGGAAGAAAGACAATCGGAAAACTTTCGCAAAATGATTTTGGCCATGTCCGCCGATATTCGGATTTTGCTGGTGCGCCTGGCTGACCGTATTCACAACATGAGGACTTTACAGTATCATCCAAAGGATAAAAGAATTTATATTGCCAGAGAAACCATGGATATATATGCGCCGTTGGCCAATCGCCTCGGAATTAACTCGATGAGGATGGAATTGGAGGACTTGTCTTTTCAGTATATTGCTCCCGATGCGTATAACGAATTATCC
The DNA here is from genome assembly GCA_003141615.1 of Syntrophaceae bacterium. Lineage (GTDB taxonomy): Bacteria > Desulfobacterota > Syntrophia > Syntrophales > Smithellaceae > Smithella. Next base: position 1,409 of record PLMV01000179.1, on the reverse strand, counting down.
GCTCAAATCGCTAAATCAAATGAAGCGCGCAATCGTTATACAGAAGAAGTTAAGAGTATTATTGGCACTGAATTGGAGAAATATTCCATTAAATGCAAAGTTGAAGGAAGGGCAAAACATATTTACAGTATTTATAAAAAGATGCATGAGCAACATATAAATTTTGACGAAGTTTATGACCTTATTGCCTTTCGCATAATACTTGATTCTGACCAGGAAAAAACTTGCTATGAAGCACTGAGTATGGTGCATGCCTTGTGGAAGCCTGTTCCCGGAAGGTTTAAGGATTATATCGCCATGCCTAAAGCCAATCATTATCAATCGTTGCACACTACGGTTATCGGGCCTTACGGAGAAAGAGTGGAAATCCAGATCAGGACTAAAACAATGCACGAATGGGCGGAAAAAGGCATAGCTGCTCACTGGCGCTATAAGGAAGGGCTTGACTATAAGAACAGTGAAGAAAATCAAATTAAAAAGCTCAGAGAAGTGATGGAAATACAGCACGAGATAAAAGATCCGAGGGAATTTATGTCCAATTTGAAATTGGCGTTATTCCCGGAAGAAGTTTATGTTTTTACCCCTAATGGTGATGTCAAATCTTTCCCCAAGGGAGCCACGCCCATTGATTTCGCGTACAGCATTCATACCGACGTTGGCAATCAGTGCATTGGAGCTAAAGTAAATAAAAGTATCGTTCCGCTAAGATATAAACTGCAAAATGGTGAAACAGTTGAAGTCATAACTCAGGCCGGTCACCATCCCAGCAAAGACTGGCTGAAAAACGTAGTGACAACGAGAGCAATTTCCAAAATACGGAACTGGATTAATCTGGAAGAAAAGAAAAACAGCTTGGTTTTGGGGCGCGACTTGCTGGAAAAGGAATTTAAAAGACATAATTTAAAATTCAGCAATTATGTTAAGTCGGAAGAAATTAAAAAAGTATTTGCCGAATGTTCTGTAAATCACCTCGATGATTTAATTTCTTATGTAGGTCTTGGCCGGATTTCAGCCAAACGGGTAGTTAATTGTTTTCTGGCCGAAGAATTGGTTGACATTCCCGAACCGGTCACAGATAAGATAAAGAAGAAAAAGATTGCTTCGCCGTCAATGGGTATATCACTTATTGGCGTTGACGATATATACGATATAATGGTAAATTTTGCGAAATGCTGCAATCCAATTCCCGGAGATGAAATATCGGGTTATATTTTACGTGGACGCGGTATTATAGTGCATACAAAAAATTGCCCCTATATTAAAAAAATGGATGCAGAGAGAATTGTCAATGTGGAATGGAACGTCAGGGAAGAGTATAATTATCCCGTCCACATTAAAGTTGTCTGTGATGATCTTAAGGGTATTTTGACGGAAGTTAGTTCCGTGATTTCATCTTTTGACATCAATAT
>PLMV01000115.1:8000-13188 GCA_003141615.1 Syntrophaceae bacterium | reverse complement strand
ATGAAAAGTCCCATGTACCAAGGTAGTTTAGAATGCTTATGCGGCATTTATTCTGTTTTAAATGCTCTTACAATATCGTCTGTAAATTTTAATGTAAAACAGACTTTTGAAATAATTGTGAAATTCTTAAATCAAAATAATCTATTGGCTGGTTCTCTTACAAAAGGTATAAAACGAAGAACTATCTCGGAAATTTTGGAATATCTGTCAATTCCAGACATAATTATTTCGAAGCCATACTGGAATAACAAGGAAATATCTCTAGATCAATATTGGGATACATTGCACAAACATCTAGCATCAAATAAAAAAAATACAGCCATCATTTGTCTAGGTGGCAAGGTTTGGGATCACTGGACAGTCGCAACAAAAATAACAGCAAAGGAGATTCACTGTCACGATTCGGAGTTAAAAAAGATTGTTAGAAGCTCGTGTAGTACTTCTGCAAATAATAATAGCCGAACACACATTATTTTTCCAACACATACTTTTTTTATTTCAAATCACACATAACAAAGCGCTGCACATGGATTTCTCAAACGCTGCGCATTTTCAAAACTAGTAAGCTTACCGTTACACCTTTCAAATAGTAATCCTCGATTCTAGCAATAGCCTGCAATTGAAACTTTGTAGGGTAGTCAACAACAGAGACAAGACTTAATTGAACACTGTATATCAAGTCAGGCATAGGTAAGTGATAAGAAAAATGAAAACCCCTCGTGAAATATATTATTTCTTGCGAGGGGTTAACGAGAACCGCTTGTGCCGTCTTGTCCTTTAGCTGGAGTCGTTCATTTTAAACTTGGTCTTTCAAAGACCCTGTGTTTATCTTTTATATAAACTTCCAGTAGAATAGACTCAATACGTGCATAGTAGTACCTCGTTTGCTCAGTTTATTTCTGGAAGAGGGCTGCAATGCATTATTATTTTAAGCTGTAGTTAGCTCATTTTATTACCGCTCTTTAGCAGTCTGCATTACTACTTAATACCCAAAAGGAAGGTTTGTTTTAATTACCTCCAGTGAAATGGTTAACTTTCACCAACATCGTCCGGGCATTGCAGCACTCTTCAATTTTAATGTATGGATGCTAATTGTTATTGTCAAGGGGTGTGAAGAATATACATTATTTATTTTGCTTCTCGGTGGCCGCTGCGTCAGAAGAAACCGCTCGTCAAATTCCTTGCGCTGCTTTTACTTATAGTGTTCCTCAAATTGTTACTGATGGTAGTATGCTGACTAAGCAGGTAAACTCAACAAGCACTTCTTCCTGTTAGCGAGTATTAGGTAAATTTGATAGTTATCCACCCTTTCAAATCATAATCAATGAAACATCTTCTTGACTTAATTATTAGTTAGGCGCACGTTAAAACAGCATGACAAGAGCTTATCGATTGTGTGAACTCCTATTGATGTTCATACACAATACAGCAGGTAGTTATGAACACGCGCTATAGAAATTAGCAGTACAGAGCCTTTTAATCGTATAAATGGAGGTTCTATTTTATGACGCTTTTAATCATACGAATGAATGTCCTTTCTGAGAAACGCATGGAGTTGTCACAGACGATTGCTTCACTGTCCAGTTCCACAAGGGTGGAGAAGGGATGTCAGCGCTGCGACTTCTGCCGGAGTATCGAGGATGAAAACAGATTCTTTCTTCTTGAAGAATGGGATACCCAGGAAAACCTTATGACCCACTTGAAGTCGGAGAATTTCAAGGTAATCCGGGGAGCAAGGATCCTTCTTCAAGAACCCTATGAGAAGACGTTCCACACCGTTTCCCCACTCGACTGGATGAACTTCTCACCCAAACTCTAAGGTGGTGGACTTCGGGTTCAATTCCCACTGCCGCTTATTTAATTTTTTTCTTCCTGTAATGTTCAAAATACATTTCCAATCGTATCTACAATCTTTCAATTAGTAATCAATGAGGCTGTGTAATTCCCTCTTTTAATAAAAACAAATAGTGCTACTATGATATTCAACTCATCGGGGAAAGCAAGGTTCGCATATTAATTGTTAAGTGAAACAGAGAAGCAATCAAAAAATGGGGCATGTATGAAAAGGGAAATAATACTGTAACACTTAAGGGGATACACCCATGAAAGTTAGCTGTGGTTCGTTGCTATTCCTTTTAGCTGCAATATTAATAACAGCTGGTTGTATAGATAATAAAACCACAGAAGGCTTCAATGCTACTAATTGGTCTGAAATAGGTCGTAAGGCTATTGATGCTAAGCGCTGGAACGAAGCACTAAATGCATATAGTAAGGCCATTGAGCTAAATCCAAACGATGCATCTGCCTATAATAATCGTGGACTTGCTTATGATAATCTTGACAAAAATGATCTGGCAATTGCAGATTACAAAAAAGCCATTGAGCTAAATCCGGAATATGGAGATGCTTTTAATAACCTTGGGAAAACCTTTAGTAGAGTTGGCAATTACCATAGAGCAATATTGTATTACGACAGAGCCATTGAGCTAAATCGGAAAGATGCAGATGCTTATTATAACCGTGGGGACGCATTTAGTAGACTTGGCAATTCCAAATACGCAAATGAGGATTTGAAAATAGCAGCTAAATTAGGTAACATATTTGCACAGAAATCTTTAAAAGAAAAAGGAATTACTTGGTAAATAATTTGCCATTTTATTTTTAAATAAATAATAATTTTACAGTTACCAATAATTTTAAGTATTCCACCTTTCAAATAGTAATCTTCAATTCTGACAACTGCCTACTACTGAATAATTGTAGGTGAAAGGTTTAAGGCACCTTTTTATCTAAGTCAATATTAGCCTATATGCATACTATCCTCTGATTTTAAAATTTCTCTGCCGGAAATAAATCTTTTATCAGCATTTCATTATGAAAAAAGCCAGCGAGGCGAGAGGTGCGGTAGCGCCACCGCAAGCTCTCGCTGGCAAGAGCTGGAGCGCAATCAATGGCGTTAGTTTTTGTTTTAGATTAATCACGGGAGATCATTGTCAATTGTCGGACAAAAGGTTTTAGCGGAAGCGAACCCTCGCCCTTGAACAAAGATTCACTGCCATAGAAATTCATAAACTGTTTGATGCGCCATTGCCCGCGATTCAGGAAAAGGCATTGTTGATGATGATATTGATGTAAGCGGAACCTTTGAAAAGGCAATTAAGAGATACAGTACATTCTGGCAGTTCATTCCCAAGACGGACAGAAAATAATTAATTTAGTGTCCGGTAGTCCTTCTTCTTTCTGTGATATTTCCTAAACCATGAAGAGGAAATTATTACATAAAAATCCAGAAAAGCCTGAAGAAAATAATTATGTTCATGATAGCAAGAAAAGCATGGCGTTATCTGTAACACGCCATGCTTCAACCCCATCCGTTGACGAATATGCCATGATCCTTAAGCAATATGGGTTTAAGGTTAGAGAATCCGCAAACCCTACCAACTCTCTACCCAACACTCTACCTGAAAAAGCTGAACAAGATCAGGATGTTTTGAGAGTGGTAGAGAGTGGTAGAGTGTCTGCACATGTGGGTGAGCCTTCCTTCAATTCTCCTGGAGAGCGGGGAATCTATTATGAACAACTGCAAGTATTGAAGAAAGATGGTGGAAGGTCGATGAAACCCCATTCTGAAAGCGAAATCCTGACGGTGGAGAAATTCACAGTGATTGATAATGGTTTTTGGGACATTGAGGATCTGTCCAAATACCTGAAGGTTAAAATAAAGACCCTTTATGCAATGCTCCCTGACATTCCCCATTATCGGATTGGAAAGCTGATTCGTTTCAAAAAAGCAGAAATAGACGCCTGGCTGGAAAGTAAAAGAGAAAATGTCCAGGATATTAAAATACAGACAAAGAACAAAAGAAAGACGTCCGATTTAGCGAATAATCATATTGACAAGCTCATTCGAAAAACAATTGACCAGACCAAACAGGAAGATTATAATTCTTACCACGGGAAATCAGACCGGATCGAGGGACCCAGAAAGGAGATAAACAATGGGTCTATATAAAAGAGGATCGGTCTGGTGGATGAGTTTTACTCATAATGGCAAACAGCTTCGGCGGTCAACGGAGATAGAAGACAAGAAGCTTGCCATAAGGATCTTTGACAAATTGAAAGGTGAAATAGCGGAAGGTAAATGGTTTGAAAAGTTACCTGGTGAGGATTATACGTTCGCGGAGTTGATGGAAAAATATATGGTGGAGTATTCTGCTGTAAACAAAGCAGCTTCATCCCATAAGAGAGATAAGAGTTTGGCAGCCCATTTGCTCAAAGCCTTTGGCGCTAATTATCTCCTTGATATAAAACCGGCGATGGTTTCTGATTATAAGGTTCAACGAAGAGCTGAAGGAGCATTCCCCAGAACCATTAATTACGAATTAACCCTGATGAGTCATGCATTCAATATAGCTATCGGGGAATGGGAATGGATAGATGATAATCCTATAAGAAAGGTCAAGAAAGAACGGACAAATAACGCCATTGAGCGCTGGTTGACCGTGGAGGAAGAAGACCGACTCTTAAAGGTAGCTGCAAAGTGGCTTCAGGAAATTATTGTTTTTGCGATCAATACCGGTCTGCGTCAGAGTGAGATATTGGATTTGAAGTGGTCGCAGGTAGATATGGAACGGAAAACCATTATTATCCTTGAACAGAAAAACCGGTGTGTCGATACCCTGCCACTTAACGAAAATGCTATCGGGGTGCTAAAGGAGAGACAAAAACATCGTTTATCACAGTGTGATTTTGTCTTTCCAAGTAACAATGGAACCCGGATGAGCAACAGAAATCTATTCAGAGCCTTTGGTATTGCAGCAGATCGAGCAAAGGTCAATAACTTTCGTTTTCATGACCTGCGCCATACATTTGCGACAAGATTGGTGCAAGCTGGCGTTGGGATCTATGAGGTGCAAAGGTTGGGACGGTGGAAAAATACTTCTATGGTCATGAGATATGCTCACCATAATTCGGAAAGTCTTAGATCTTCGATAGAAGTCATGGATGAGTCCAAGGAGCCATTTATCACAAATTTATCACAATCATCTAAAAAAAGAGGTTACAAGCCACCTTTACGACTCGTAACCCCTTGATTTAATTGGTGCGCCCAGCAGGATTCGAACCTGCGACATCCGGATTCGTAGTCCGACGCTCTATCCAGCTGAGCCATGGGCGCAAAATATGCTGA
>PLMV01000115.1:0-7973 GCA_003141615.1 Syntrophaceae bacterium | reverse complement strand
TACCAATTCCGACGCGTGACCTTCAGGTTATACCCTGCGCTTTCGGAATTGGAGTTTCACAATAGCAAACTAATGAGAGCAACACAATTTTTCAAAAAACTGGCGGAGAGAGCGGGATTTGAACCCGCGGTACACCTTTAAAGGGCGTACAATCGCTTAGCAGGCGATCGCTTTCGGCCACTCAGCCATCTCTCCGTTTTTTATTCAGCCGATATTAAATTTTTTAATCCTTAACAGATTTCACAATTTGGCGGAGGGAGCAGGATTCGAACCCGCGAACCTTTCGGTCAACGGTTTTCAAGACCGCCGCCATAGACCACTCGGCCATCCCTCCATAACTAATGTATTTTTTCGATTATCCCTCAGATCACCTTAAGGAGTAATTCGTTCAAGACCTCTCATATAGGGACGCAAGGCTTCCGGTATCAAAACGCTGCCGTCAGCCTGTTGATAATTTTCCAGTATAGCAACAACCGTTCTACCCACAGCGAGGCCGGATCCGTTTAACGTATGAACAAAATCTACTTTGCCGCTGTCCGCCCTACGAAAACGGATCGAGGCGCGGCGCGCCTGAAAATCTTCAAAATTACTGCACGAAGAAATTTCCCGATACGTATTTTGTCCCGCCATCCAAGCTTCCACATCATAAGTTTTAGCTGAAGAAAAACCCAAATCGGCCGTACAAAGGCAAACGGTGCGATAAGCAATTCCTAATTTTTCAAGAACTTCTTCCGCATTAGCGGTCAGCTTTTCCAACTCGTCATAAGAAGTTTCCGGCTGGGAAAACTTCACCATTTCCACTTTATTAAACTGATGCTGACGGATCAATCCCCTTGTATCCTTGCCGTAAGATCCGGCTTCTGACCGGAAACAGGGAGAATAAGCCACTAAATAAATAGGTAACTTATCTTCTTCCAAAATTTCTTCGCGGTAAATATTGGTTACCGGAACTTCCGCTGTCGGAATAAGATAATATTCCATTCCTTCAATTTTAAAAAGATCTTCCTTGAATTTGGGCAACTGGCCGGTTCCGGTCATGCTTTCCGCATTCACCATGAACGGCGTTAACACTTCCGTATAACCGTGCTTTTCCACATGCAAGTCGAGCATGAAGCTGACCAGCGCTCTCTCCATGGCAGCGCCCGCCCCGCGATAAACCGTAAAACGCGCTCCGGTAATTTTTGCTCCACGCGCAAAATCAAGGATATTTAAGCTTTCGCCAAGTTCAAAATGTTGTTTGGGCTCAAAGCTGAAAACAGGCTTCTCTCCCCAACTGCGCACGACCGGATTATCTTCGGACCCGTGGCCCTGCGGCACTGATTCATGCTGAATATTAGGCACGATCATGACAAAAGCGTTAAGTTCTTTTTCCGTTACGCGCAGGCTTTCATCATATTCTTTTATCTTTGCTGAAACATTGCCCATCTTCTCGATAAGCGCTGAAGCGTCCGCTTTCTTTTTCTTGAGTTCGCCGATTTCTTTGGAAACGCTGTTACGTTCATTGCGCAGTGTTTCCACTGCCTGCAAAATGTCTCTTCTTTTTGCATCCAATTCTATAAACCGGTCAAAATCAATTTTTTGACCCCGTTCATCCATTTTCTGGCGGACGACCTCGATATTCTGCCTTAAATATTTAATATCTAACATAATTTACCTATAAAGCCTTTGACTTGGTCGATCCTGCCGAAGGCGGAAATTTCTATCACTTTAGAATGTTGAAGTCAATGATTTTATCGGCTGAATCAATACTAGGAGCCGGTTAACTTCTTTTTTAACTTATTCACGAGAGAATGGCTTTCCGGATTTTTCAGCAGGTAGGCGCTCGCAAAGAATACGCCGACGCCGGCAACGACACAGTGCAGGCTAGGTAAATCAATCTTGTTTTAAAGCCGGAATAGGTATTCCACGGCATAAAATAATCAATCAGCAGTATGGCGCTGAAGAATGCGGTAATGATTTTATCGCGCAAAAAAACTGAAAACACGGTTGGCCATTGTCGCCGCGCCTACAACTCCGGCTGCTTTGGCCACTTTGGAATTTTCCGATTTTTTTCTGCTTCATAAAATACTATTCTGTCTTTATATTCTCACCGAGCATGCCTGATTATACGGAAAACTTGTTGGCCTTGCATACATCGTTTATCTTGGTTTGCAGCTCTTCCTTGCTTATATCTTTAATCATAACTGTTTTTTTTCGTGATTTTGCGCCGGAGGATATTTCCATCTGGCTTTTCTTCAGCCCTAGTTCCTTGGCTAACAATTTGATACAAGCCTCATTGGCCGCTCCTTCCACGGGCGGCGCAGTAACCTTGATTTTTAAAACGCCATCCTGCACATCCACTAATTCCGCGCGGGAAGCGTGCGGGATTACCTGAATATCAAAAGTCAGGCCGTTTTTCGATTCTCTCAACCGAACCATATTGGTCAAAGGAAATTGCCTTTCTTAAAAAATTAAAGATGAGTAGCCATTTGAATCATAGTTTCCACAAAAAAATATTTTAAAAAGATAATTACCAGAATAACTATAATAGGGAAAAAATCGATCCCCACATTGCTCATGGGCAATATCCGGCGGATAGGCCGGAGAACCGGCTCGGTAGCGCGATACAAGAAGATCACGATCTGATTATGGGGGTCAGGATTAACCCATGATATCAAAGCGCGAAAAACAATAATCCACATATAAATGGTTAGCGCGATATCAATGACCTTCGCCAGCGCAATAATAAAATTACTTAAAACAAACATAAGAACCTCTCCAATTTATCATTGTTCAGCCTTCTCTGGAAACCGCTGCTGAAATTGATTCGGCAAATTTGTCCAGAGACATATTAAACTCCGCCGGTCTTTCCAACATAACCATGTGTCCGGCGCCTTCAACTATTTCCAGCGTTGCCCCGCTAATGCTCGCGGCAAGTTGACGGGAACATTCCGGCGGCGTCATTTTATCTTCTGCTCCGCAGATAACCAGAGCAGGTATGCTGATTTCACCTAACTCTTGGGTCAAGTCCAAGTTATTGCAAGCCGAGAGATCACCATATAAAACTTCAACACTTGATTGGGAAAGACTTTTTTTCAATGGAGCAGAAAATTTGGAACGGTTTTCCTTAGCCAGTGAATATTTGCAGATTAAATCTATTACCTCTGCCGGTACTTCTGGCGGATTTGTTTTCATAAATTCCAAGAAGAAGGGGTTAACCGGCATTTTCACCCCGCCGCCAACCAAAACAATTCCTGCAATTTCCTGCGGGTAATTTAGAACAAACCTAAGCGTGATAGCCGCGCCCAACGAATGGCCTATAAGCATGGTATCCTTCAAATCGAGAATATCCAGTAATTTCTTTACCCAAAGACAGTAATCTTCCACATCTGCCTCTCCGCCGCCACCGGAACGGCCATGCCCCGGAAGGTCAATAGCCAATATATTATAATACTTATAAAGCCGGGCATATGGATGCGACCAGGCGCTGTGATCGCTGCCTGAGCCGTGGATAAAAACCAAGCTCGGCTTTTTCTTGTCGAAATCGCTGCCATTAATCCAGCAGGCAATTTTTGTTGATTCAATATTAAAATATTTCAGCATATGTTTTAAATCCCGTGGGAGTTAAGTATCACAAAAACAAAATTTAATGCAACGGAAGAAAAGAATGCTGATAATTTGTTGATAATCAGGAATAAGCATTACTTCCGGTAGTGTTGTTTTTCTTATTTTCCCAATCCACACGACATTTCAATTGGAAATAAAAAATGGCTGAACTCTAATTTAACATGTGGTAAAATTATCGAGGACAGATCAGTAAGTCATGTGCTAATATGAACGGAAAGGGTAACATATTCATGGAACAATATCTGCGTCGCATAGTAGAATTGAGTTTCGGCAGCACGCCAGAAGAGTTGCTGAAGGCCTCGCTTGAAACCTGCATCCAACTCACCGGCGCGACAGGCGGCTCGATTCTCGGCGAGGAAGGCGTCCATCTGCAATTTCTGTTCTCCGATGTTACCGAACTCATCGGCGTCCGGGTACCCTTCGACAGCATTGCCGGAGTAACAGTCAACGAAAGTAAAGTGGTTTACACTTACGCACCCACCGACAAACGGCATTTCGATGGCGTGGACACACAGATTCAGCATAAGACAAAGTACCTATTAAGCATTCCGATTCAATCAATCCACAGATCCACCGGCGGAGAACATGCGGCAAAGAACTCCGGCGCTCTGCAACTGCTGTTCAAAAATAATATATTCCCGGAAATCAATCTAGAACGGGGAGCGCAGGAATTTTTGCTGACTGAGTTTGAAGAAAACGAGCCATTCATGGAACGACTGAAAGGCATATTATGGTTTTTGCCGATTGTCGCGTTCGGTATGGAAGTAATGAAACTGCGCCAGACGTCGTACCAGACAATACACGAACTAAAGAACAAACTCATATCCGGATTGTCATGGATTGGATATCTCAAGGAAGATATTCGCCAGAGGATCCCGGCTATTCTTAACGAAGAGAACATCAAACAGGACTTCGAACTATCAGAAAATGCGATCAAAGAGGGCGCCAATCTAGCCACGACGTATCTGCAGTTTACAAATATATACAGCCCCAATTTTGCGCCGGTGAATATCAACGATGTGCTGGCTGAGACTGCTGTATCGGTGAAGGCGCTGGCTACCGAGCTAAAAGCCGTTGATTTCAGTGTAACGCTCGACCTCGACAAGGAAATCGGTGTAAAGAATCTTGATGCGTCGCAACTGAAAATGGCGTTTTTCAATCTGTGCAAGAACGGTGTAGAAGCGCTTGTTGAGCACAAAGTGCCAGGCCCCGAAATAAGGATTTCATCGTCAGCGCAGAATGGGCGTGCTGTTCTGGTAATAAGCGATAATGGTCCCGGCATGCCGCCGGAAATAGCGAATAATCTGTTTATGGCGTTCAAGACGAAAAAAAATAGCGGCACCGGACTTGGGCTTACAATCACGAAGAAGATTGTTGACGTGCACGGTGGAACGATAAAATGTTATACAGACAACAAAGGTACCATGTTCACTATTACGCTTTAGCGCAAAGGAGTTTAGCAATGACAGAAAAACGAGTTGATATCGCGTCTTCTGAGGAAGACAACTATTTACAACTTCTAGAATCCATCAAGCGGCACATGGATCCGGCAAGCAACACTATCTTGCTTGTGGATGATGAGAAGGGCATCCGAATGAAGGTTGCCCGGGAAGTCAAGGCGTTTGATCCATCCATGGTGATTTTTGAGGCGACCAATGGCGCCGAAGCGCTGGAGACTCTTAATTTAATTCGTACCAAGTATGTCCGTGATCCTCTCCTGATCGTGCTCGATCTGAACATGCCTGTGATGGACGGTTGGGAAGTCATAAAAAGGTTGAAGAAGGAATACGAGAGCAAAGGAAAAGACGTCGGTATCCCAATAGTAGCGCTTTCATCAACAAGCGGCGAAAAGACCGGCCTGTTGAGCAAGAAGAGCGTTCATGAAGGCAAATCCGGCTACATTCCGCTTGTGAGCATCGCGAAAGAAACCTGCGTAGAAAAGAGCCACTATGATGCCGTAGGCGAAAAAGGCCTGCTGGCATGGCTCAAGTTTTTCATGACCGAAGCGTAATCCGCACGCTACGCATTCCTGCGCAGGATGGAACCTTTGATAAGGCATTGCTTTCTTACTCAGAAAGTACAGGAGAATCCCATTTGTATGTCAATTATTTTATCCAGAATAAAGTGTTTATTGATCTGCGATTGAAATGCTTCTCACCATATTTTTTTGTATTAACAACAATGGTAATTGCTTGAAAGGTGTCAACGCCAAACTCACTGGGAGGCGTGCGTGTATGCCGATCACGTGAAGTGCTTCGTCAGTCATATTAATATAATTCACTACTCCTATTTCTCTTTTTGATTTAACTTGTATCGTTGATATGCGTCGGTAAACTTTTCTATTTTATCCTGTTTTAAAAGTGTGAGGACTATTTCTTTGATCGGTTTCCAATGTTCAGTTATATCAGACCCGAATATTCTAATCCCCTGGTCAATCAGACGCAGTAGTTCCTTTTTATTCAGAAACATCTGGAAATCAACAATCAGACGATTGAAGCCATTGTAAGAGTGATAAAATGATATGTACTTCTTAATTCTCTTGTAGTTGGTTACGTTCACTTCAAGATCGTCTATCAGGTTATTGACGGCATTGAATGCCGTGGACTCCGCTTTATCGTAATCATCTTGATCATCAAGTTCCTTATGCTCGGAAATATGATCGTAAATCACGCCTTTTATATCTTCCAAGGTATACTTGGGACTGTCGATCTTTTTTTGAATTAATACAACAAGTTTATCTATTTCCGGAATTTCTCCTTTGAACAGTTCAAGCATGTTTCCTCCTTTTTCTATAATTCTTTGTTTTTATCTTTGTTGTTTCTCAAATTTCCATTCGCTTCATCAAATCGGTCAGCGTACCAAGAACGATTCTTATCGGCACCTTGATTCATGAGGTACGCACTTGCGAGAAAAATGGAATGCAATAGGCTTAATTCCTTTACAATTTTTGATAAGAACTTCCTTTCTGTGTGGTGAAGTATAAGAAGTCCGGTCTTGTATGTCAAGGAAATCTAGGAGTCCTCTACGGCAAACGCCGGGGGATTCGCATAATCCCACTTAGCTTCGCACGTGGGATAATTCGACTAACGCTTCAAACTTCACTTCGTTCGTTTTCAGCGAGTCTCATTAGAATTGGAGTTTCAACAATAAAACATAGGCGACGGCAGATTCACCATTACAACAGTATTCATTGATTTTTTAGATTCGCATTTTTAAGGACTTATAGATGTAATCAGCAAGCACTTCTTTCTGGGATGAGTATTCAATTGAGCAACAGATGGCTTATTCGTTAAACGGCATACAGGCAAAAGAAATTCGTGGGGCTTCGATAAGCATAGAGATTGTTAAATGAACTTCTAACGCTTTTATATTGACAGCAGGTATTAACCTGTGATTTTATTTTAAATAAATGCAATAATTGCGGCAGGGAGGTTTTACTAATGCTTAAAGATAAGAAGATAGCGATCATTGGCGGCGGGAAGATGGGTAGTATAATTGCTCAAGGCTTAATTGCTCATAAAATTGTTCCCGGCAAGAATATTATTGTTACTGACGTTGATGCCGCAAGACTGGAATTCCTCCGTTCGTCGATGAAATTAAAGGTTTCTCAAAATAATGAAAAAGCCGTAAAAGGCGCGGACATAATCATCCTCGCCGTTAAACCGCAGAATATGGCGTTAACGCTCAAAGAAATAAGTCCCGCTATTGATAAAAACAAAATTGTGATTTCCATCGCTGCGGGAATCACGACAAATTTTATTGAAAAATCCTTGACCAAAGGCGCCCGGGTTGTAAGGGTAATGCCTAATACGCCGGCACTTATCGGCGAGGGAGCGGCGGCAGTGGCCAAAGGAAGTTGCGCCAAGGCTGATGATGTCAAACTTACACGCGCTATTTTCGATGCCGTGGGCATCAGCGTCGAAATTGAGGAAAAGCTGATGGATGCCGTGACCGGATTGAGCGGCAGCGGTCCCGCTTATTGTTTTTTGATCATTGAAGCGCTTATCGATGCTGGAGAACAAATGGGCTTGCCGCGGGATTTGGCGGCAAAACTTGCCATGCAGACCATGCTGGGAGCGGCTCGCCTGTGCCTTGAGAGTGATAAACAACCCGCGCAATTAAGGGAGATGGTTACGTCGCCCGGAGGCACTACGGTTGCCGGACTCAAGGCACTGGAAGAAGGAAAAATCCGGGCAACAATTATTTCCGCCGTTGAAGCGGCGACGAAGCGATCTAGAGAATTAGCCGGTGGCAAATAATACCAATTTCTAAATCAAAGCGCTATCTTTGTTGGCGTCGTTGTCGGCTTCCTCAACGTATAACCTGATAACCTAAAGGTCACACGAGGTCACGCGTGTATAATACGC
>PLMV01000213.1 GCA_003141615.1 Syntrophaceae bacterium | reverse complement strand
GAATTATACCCAAAAAGATTAAAGGTTCACGTACGGTATTGACAATGCTCTCGGCGTATTCCTTGGGTTTTGTTAATGTTTTTTTCACGGCCATTTTCTATCTCCCTGCGCTAAGTGATGACTTGAACTACTTATTGACCTCGTTCATCACCTCTGGGGCTGTGCTTTCTCTTTGGTGGCTTGGTTTTTTTGGCCTGTTGCCCAATATAATCAAATCACCTTTGTATAATTGAGGGGGCGACGCGGCCCCCCCTGATAGATACGAGACTCCTTTTATAATCGAGTGAGCTTTTTACCATTTTACTTTTTATCCTGTTTTTCTTCCTGCCCCCTTTCAGATTTTCCCTGTTGAGGTTTGGATTGTTGTGGTTTGGCTGTCCCTCGAACTTGTTGTTTAACCGTTTGAGATTGCGGCCGGGATTGCTGTGTCTGGACTTCCCGTGATTGCGGTCGCGATTGCTGTGGTTTGGCTATCTCTCGGACTTGTTGTTTAACCGTTTGAGATTGCGTCCGGGTTTGCTGTTGTTGGACTTCTCGTGCTTGCGGTCGCGATTGCTGTGGTTTGGCTGCCTCTCGAACTTGTTGTGACCGCTGTGGCTTGACCTCTTTTAATTGTGGCCGGGATTGCGGTTGCTGGATATCTCGGGATTGCGGTCTTGCCTGAGATTTTGGTTGTACCGTTTGAGACGGTTTTTGTGACCGTGTTTGGGGTTTCAAACCCTGGACACCCCAGGTATTTTGCTTCTCCCAATGCTTATTCTTTTCCCAGCCTCTCCAGTTCTTTTGGACTTGTTGCTGAGGTATTCGCTGATAGTTCCATTGCTGTCCTCCCCAACGATGTTCCCTGTAATCATTTCTCCAGCTCGATGGTATCCCACTATAAAAAGATGGAATCCCTCGATAGTAGCCCCAACCTGAGTTGTAGTAATGCGAACGATACCAGCGTCCTTCCCACGGACGCCACCACCAACCGCCATAGAAAAAGATGTCCACGTCTGAGTCAGGGACGACGTAGATATACGTCTCCGGCAGCACTACCATCTCCGGCGGTGCTGCAAATACGATGGGCGGCGGCAGAGAAATGTTAATGTCTACATCTACTCTTGCCATCGTTGGAATAGGTAATACAAATACCAACGCCAAAAGCAATGTTCCCAAAAATAACTTTTTCATTTTGCTGTCTCCTATACATTTCAATGTTTTGCTTCTCATCAGCCTTTCTTGCCTCCCGCAACCAGCAGTACGATGCCGCCCACAAGCGCGATTCCTCCCACGATCGGCGGCAGCGGAATCGTTTTTGTTTTATCAGCATTAATCTGGATGGGACCGATATCAACGACTTTCTCCCTGGTCGTGTAGGTGATGCCCTGATAAGTAAAAGCGATGATTCCGATCACAATAAGGATGATGCCTATCAATGTGTATGTTTTCATTTTGCTCCCCCTATTCTGTTATCACCCTGTATGGCTTCATTCCTACTGTCGGCTTGCGCACCTCGCACCAGCCGGCAGTGACCATACAACCTCTGCCGATTTTACGAGAAATTCTATCGGGACCGGTTTATATCCGTTTCCAATGAATCAAGCCGACGGGAAATGCCTGTTCTCTCGTCGCGCATGGCGTATCTGCCTCCTTCCGTCATCCGCAAATAATCACTCCGAATGGCGTCCAGTCTGGATTGAAATTCTCGCCCCTCTGTCAGAGGAAAGCGCCCGTTGATTCTTCCATCATCAATTCTTCCTTGTAGTGCAACAATCCTGTCCCCATTCCTTGGTGATTCAGTTCTTGCCTGCCGGCCAAGCGCCCTGTTTATTTCATCTCCAAGCACATCAAGTCTTCCAAGAAGGCTGTCCCATTCATCCCTGGAAACCACTTTGTCTCTCAGAGCCTCATAATCTGTTCGAATACCCTTCAGTGTCGTCAGAAACATCTGTGACTGATCGGGGCTAAGCGCACCGGTTTTCAGCCCATCCCCAATTTTCTCCTGGATTACAACCATCTTGTTCTCCGCACTTCTTTGATTATCCGGCCATGTTTGAGGCATAGTGGCGCAACCCGAAAACAAGGCCAATACAAAAACCATTAGTACTGTCAATGAAATAGCGTTCTTCATTTTTCTTCTCCTCTTTATAGATTGCAACGTTAATAGAACTATCCGGGCACGTTCAAATCAGAAAATCATTTATATAGGTCTTCGCCCCTGAATGATTCTGACCAGCACAACGATAATAGCAATGACCAGCAGGACATGAATAAAATTACCCATCGTATAACCGGTCACCAACCCGAGCGCCCATAAAATTATCAGTATCAAAGCGATCGTCCACAACATATGATCCTCCTTTCTGATTGCTCATTCCCACTGCCGGCTTGCGCGTCTTGCACCAACAGGCAATGATCATACAGTCTCTGCCGATTTTATGAAAATTTCTACCGGCACAGATTTATATCTATTTCCAATGAGTCAAGCCGACGGGAAATGCCTGTTCTCTCCTCTTGATCATTGTTCAAGTGATTCTCCTTTCCAGCCTACGGGTTGGATGTCGGCAATTAACGCTCGATGACGATCTCGACACGGCGGTTGTTAGCGCGTCCCTCGGGTGAAGCATTGTCGGCAATCGGGCTGCCCTTGCCCTTTCCGAGTGCCTGGATGCGGTCTGCTGGGTAGCCTTTCTGTACGAGGTAATCGCGGACAGCGTCGGCCCGACGTTGCGAGAGATCCTGGTTGTACGAAGTAGAGCCCTGGGAATCGGTGTGGCCTTCAACGATGAGGTTGCGCGCAGGGACGACCGCTAGCAACGCATTGGCCACCTGGTCAAGCTTTACCTGCGCGGAGGGCAACAAGGTCGACTTGGCGGATTGAAAGAGGACACTCCCAGAGAGCGTGATAACCAGTCCGCGTTCCTCTTCCTTAACTGCGGCGATCTGGGCGAGTGCGGCCAGCGCGTCGGCCGTCCGCTTTTCGGAGTCGCTCAAATCCTGCTTCGTCTGTTTTGCGATCTCTGATTGTTGCATCTGGAGTTCGGCGTCTGATTTTTCCTTAGCTTCCTTGAGCGCGGCTTGCTTGTCGATTTCAGCCCTTGCTTCAGCCGTCTGCTTCTCGGAGTCGCTCAAGTCCTGCTTCCCCTGCTTCACAATCTCGGTTTGTTTATTCTGGAAAGCGACGTTCGCTTTATCTTTACTTGCCTTGTCGGCAGCTAAGGTGCCGAGTACTCCCGCCATTTCAGCCTTTCGCTGGGCGACGTAAGCGAGATCTTTAGTTTTGTAAGAGTCTGGTTCCTTCTGGAATGACTGTTCCGCCAGGACGAGCGCCTCATGCGCCTTGTGTAATTCTACCGGTGCTAGTTGCTCCGCTGGACCCTCGCTCGCATGCTGGTAGGCCAAACGAGCGTTGATGAGTTCATTTGGCGCCACGGTTGCGCATCCGGCGACGAACGCGACGAACGTGACTAGTATCAATAATTGTATCGTTTTCATGAGATCCTCCTTTTGGGTCATGATTGGGTTATGGGTTGTCTTGCCGGAGTTGGCGCACACGCTCCATTGCTGCCCGGGACTCCGCCTTCTCGGCATCCCCATGAGAGAGCTCGACAGCCAATTCGGCGTCTGCTTCGGCCCGCAACAACATCGACGCGGCCCTCGCCTTCTCGCCTTTAGCGGCCAAACCCTTGGCGAGTTCCAGTTCCTCCTTGGCTAGTTGCAAATGAAGCGAAGCTTGTGGTACGTTGACCGCTCCGGCCTCCTCGGCGGCGCGGATCTCCGACGTTGACGCCTCTGTGCGCAACGGTGGGGCGCTTGCGCAACCCAAAAACAAGGCTAATCCAACAACCATTAGTATTGTCAATGATATAGCTTTTTTCATTTTTCTTCTCCTCTTTATAGATTGCAACGTTAATAGAACTACCCGGGCACATTCAAATCAAAAAATCATTTATACAGGTCTTCGCCCCTGAATGATTCTGACCAGCACAACGATAATGGCAATGACCAGCAGGACATGAATAAAATTACCCATCGTATAGCCGGTCACCAACCCGAGCGCCCACAAAATTATCAGTATCACAGCGATCGTCCACAACATATGATCCTCCTTTCTGATTGCTCATTCCCATTGCCGGCTTGCGCGTCTTGCACCAACAGGCAATGGGAATACAGTATCTTTGTTTTTGAACTTGTGCTACTCGATGGTCATCCGGTTATTTACACTCTTCACACCATTTACATCATTGGCAAATTTGGCAGCCAGATCCATTTCGGCTCCGCTTTTCGCCTTGCCACTCAGCGTGACCACGCCGCGCTTCGTCTTGACTGAGGTATTAAGAGCACTGGTCGAGCGGTGATAGAGCAGCGTCATCTTGACCTGAGCGGTGATGGAAGCGTCATCTATCTTTTGACCTACCGTTTGTTTCTTTTTCGCAATCTTTCCCACGGTCATCTCATTATTTACGCCTTTAACTCCTTCGACATCCTTGGCATATTCAGTGGTCAGATCCTTTTGCGCCTCATTGGCAGCTTTGCCCTGCAAAGTGACGACTCCGTCTTTGGTGTTAACTTCTGTAATGGCGCTCACGTTCTTATGAAACAGGAAGATGGTTTTCACTTTCGCAGTGATCCAAGCATCCGACATCTTAGCGGGGCTTTCCCCTTTGACTTCCAGCATGTTGTCCACACTCTTAACACCGGGCAGGTCTGCTACTGTCTCCTGGGCTAATGATTTGTGGGATTCTTCGGAAACTGTTCCCGTCAAGGTAACAGCGCCATCCTCGGACTGGACTTTAATATCATCAGCCTGCAGGTAGGTCTTGAATACATACGAATTTTTGGCGGATGATTCGATGCGGTTATCCATCTTGGAAGCCTGCACAGGCATGCTGAGCGCCAGCAGAGCGGCAACCGCAACCATCATTACTACTAGTCTATAAATTGTTTTCATTGGTACGTTCTCCTTTTATTGTTGTTACTGTTGTTTTTTGAACTATTTTACTCCGAAAACCTCATGCCTTGCGGAGTCCTGTTTGAGTGGTATCGTGCAAACACAGCCGGAGCGCAAGGACGCGCCGGTGCATAATACGCCGCTGAAAACTACTTCCCAAAAACCTTTTTGACCTGACCGATCTTTTCCTGAACTTTGCCGGACATCTTTTCAACGGTGCCTTCAGCTTCCAACTTTGGATTATCGCTTATTTTCCCTGCGGCCTGCTTGATCTTACCCTTCATTTGGTGAAACTTGCCTTCCGTCTTGTCCCTCATGCTTGATTTCATGGTATTCCTCTCCTTTAGGTTTTCGATTTGACTTCTGGGCTATCTTGTATCCAATAATAATTCCCCTGCAATCACGGGTATTATACCCTCCGCTGCGCGGGATAATTCGACCTGCAAGCTTCAGCGCACTNNTACCAATTTCCACTTGTGACCTTCAGGTTATACACTGCGTTATGGAAATTGGAGTTTCACAATAGACTCTTCGCGAACTAATCAACGGATCAACTCGAGAATGCCAATTATAATGAGATAGATGGCAATAAAATAATTCAAGATAGGGAAATTATCCCTCCTGCTCGATTTCATGGTATTTCTCCTTCGCCTGTTTCACGATCAGATTATTATTTATGCCTGTGACACCTTTAACGCTCTTTACGATTTCATCAGCTTTATTGACGGCCTTATGAGAATTAACATAGCCGCTCAGTTGAATGGTCCCCTGATAAGTTTTAGCACTGATCTGAAATGACTTGAGAAAATCATCTGCCGCCAGCAGAGATTTTACCTTGGTCGTGATGACCGAATCATCAACGTATTCCCCCGCACTTTCATGTGTGCGTATCGATGTCCAGGCTGCAATGACGACGATCACCATAAGAAGTAAAAAAAACTGGATCACAATATTTCTCTTTTTCATAACTGCTATTTCTCTTAACTAAGCTTGTTTGTGAAATGGTTCATTACGAGACCTTTTCTATTGAAGGTATCAAAAGCTTCGGCAAAATTTTTCTGGACCTGCTTGCCATCATTAAATCTTCTCCATCCCCGCCGGGTGAAAAGCATTGTGGAAGATCGCTTCATAGGGTTCTTGGAGAAGGTTCATCGCTCCCCTGATTATCTTAAAATGCTCCGACTTCAGGTGTTTTTTAAGATTTTCCTGGGTATCCCATTCTTCAAGAAGAAAGAATCTGTTTTCATCCTCGATACTCCGGCAGAAGTCGCAGCGCTGGCATCCCTTCTCCACCCTTGTGGAACTGGACAGTGAAGCAATCGTCTGTGACAACTCTATGCGTTTCTCAGAAAGGACATTCATTCGTATGATTAAAAGCGTCATAATAGAACCTCCATTCGTATTAATTAAAAGGCTATCAAAACAGTTAGAGCAAATAGCCTGCCAACAAGAGAAAGAAAATCATAAGTTTGAATTAATTATTTAATAACAAGTGGTTAGATTAACAGAAGAGAATAACAGAAAAGTATGCACTGATTCATTTAACCTCAGCATTTGGTGGAACCTCAGCATATTGAGGGATACTGTGAGGCTGCACAATCCCGAGATTATGCAGCCTCGCTCTTATCTTCCTAATGTCGTTCTTCATGACCTCCACCCCTGTCATGTCCTTCACCGCCGTCATGTCCTCCACCTCTTCCACCTCTGCCACCTTCATCCCACGGCACCCAACATCCGCCGATAGATACCAGCAGCATAACTAAAACCATTGCCAACATAATGATTCTCTTCATAGTTCCCTCCTTTGATAAGAACGTGTTTTTTTGTTTATACGACAATAAAACGATCATGATGCTCAAAAAGTTTACTTGCCTCCTGGCCGGTTACAAATCAGTAATTCGTGCCTGTCTCCATCCTTGTGAAGCACGACAGCATTCTGACTCCTGAAACTTATAGTTGCCGGAGTGTGTTTATGTATTCGCTGCTGCGGTATTCTTTAAGCCATCGCTTCGTGATTGCGCCCGCGTATGTTTTAATAAACAGATTTCTCCATCTGCGTTTTATGTCTCTCCAGGTATTAGCCAGCGGAACGGTAAAAAGGGTATGCATCGGCAGATCATGGCGCAGCGCATTTCTCGTCTTTTGTTTTTCCAACAAATGACGTAAAAACCGCCGGAAATAAAACACGACAAACTGGATGGGAAAGCCAATGGTGGCAATATAAACCCAGTTCAGCCAGTTGCCGTAATTTAATTTCCGGCTGATGAATCCCCCGAGGTATTTTTTTTTCATCAGCATCTTTGGCATGTTTTGAAGATCATAGGGGTCCAGCCCGTCCGGCCTCGGATCGTAACAAAGGAAGAGGCCGTCATATTTATCCCAGCCCACCATCGAAAGAGGCAGGAGGCGGCCTTCACTCTCCAACCTCGCTCTAAGCTCGGAACCAGGCAATGGGACGGCATTGAGTAGTTGGATCGTGTCTATCCCCGATTTTTTGAAAAACTTTTTAAAACATTCGGCCCTCTGCTTGATCGAAAAGAAAGAGCTCTCCCGTGCATTCTTGTTTGCGGGATATCCAAAAATGAACATGCCGTGCAGATAAAAATAGTTGGAGAGTTTTCTGGAACGGGCTATCAACTTTTCCACAGTCACGCCTTTACGCATCGCCCGTAATTCTTCATTGATCGGACTTTCATAACCAATAGCCAGTGTGGTCACACCGGCCCAGCGCATGGCCTCTAGCATTTCGTCGTTTTCCGCAGCTTCCGTGCGCACCTGGACAATCATATTTATTTTTTTACAGAATTTTCTTTTGTAATCGCCAATCGCCCTGCACAGCGCAATGGCTTCGTCTGGATTCTGGGCAAAATTATCATCGGTGAAGAAGAAATCTTTGTATCCCAAATCATTATATTTTATCACCTGCCGCAAGGCTTTCTGAACCGACGCCGATTTATAACGTCCATATTGCCTGTTCACTACACAGAATTCGCAATTCCAGTTACAGCCGCGACCCCGGTTGATGGGAATGGCGCTCCATCTCTTTTTCAGGAATTTAACCAATGTCAGATCCGTATCGGCTAATTCATTCAGATTTTCGATCGGCTGACGCCTGCCGGTAAATACATAGGCTCCGTTTTCATCAAGAAAGCTAATCCCCGAAACGGCAGCCAATCCAGACCGGTTCAGGGCAACATCGCCATTGTCCGCCAATACAGTCAGCAATTCTTTGATCGTCTCTTCTCCTTCACCATGAACCACAATATCAATGCCGGAAAAAAGCGCTTCCTGCGGCAGGGCATCCACATGGCTGCCGCCGGCAATAGTTATGGCGTCAAAACCCCTGTATTGACGGGCTACCGAAAACATGCGGGGGATCGAGTTGCTCATACCGCCGTAGAAGAGCGCCAGTTGCGCAGGTTGCCTGGCCTGTAAAAAGGAATGGTCAGGCAGGCCCAGATCATCTTGCGGTCCGCTGTAATTGTTTTCATCAATCGCGTAAACTTCTTTGAAATAGGGATGATCATGAATCTGGCTCAGGACGGACAAAATCCCTACCGGAGGCATTTTTATCTTCGCGTATATATTGTTCTGTGAATGCTTCGGGTATTGGGGAATAACGCCGATAATCGTCAATTCTTTTTTCATGATTAAATTTCCTTCCACACCGACTGCCGGAACTGCTGTAGATCAGAAGCAATGACTGGGGTTGTTAATCGCCGAGCACCCGGATTCAGGCCACATCAGCATTCGCTGTGCTAAATGGAACGCTTTTAATTTTAATTGCTCTCCGCGACCAAACCAGATTGAATTTAATCGCGTGGTCGTATCTTCATCCAACATCATGTGGTCCGTGTATTCAGCCACACTGTTGAAAGCTCCCCACAATGTCCCGCGCGCCAGATGTGCGCCTCGGCCGGATTCATGCAACTGAAGCACGCTGTTCCTGATCTTCTCGGTTCTTGCCGAGTTCTCGGCCTCTTCGTTATCCGGAACCAGCGCCTGCACATACTCCCGCAATTGTTCCTCTGTGATCTTCCTGGCCGCCATACCATTGAACATGGCGCTGAGTTGTTCATATAAGTAATTTGATAATCCGAGCAGTGTGGTTGCCTGTTCCAAATCCTGTAATGCGTTTGGTGTATGACTGATTTGAACTTCTCCCGCTCCCTGCAATGCGGCCGTCAAAGTATTATTGCAGACGACACGGATGGGAGTAAGCTTCACTCGAACATGTGAACTGCCGTCATGATTATTTGTGAGCAAGAGATATTTGTTGACGATATCATTGCCATGGACATTAATGTAGCCCGGAAGTTTCGCCAGGATCCAGATACATTCACCTTTACCAAGAACTCCGGCGGTCTCATATATCGCTTCATTTTCAGCAACCAAATCATCGAAGAATGTGAAAGCATCGATGTTTTGAATTGGTTCGTAACTCTTGTTGACGAAGCCCATAATATCGTTAGTATCTGTTCGCACTGTTGCATACGCATCTTGCTTCAACCCCGGTTTCAACTTCAGCGGCTTCTTCACGACGGTGTAATTCAATCCGGCCATTTCTATGGCATCTCTTGCGGTTTTAGGATGATTCAACTGAATTCCCAGATTATGCCATGGAGATGGTTCTGTCTCCGGATATGGAGAGGGAATTCGCGGAACCCGGAGGTGCAGTCTGCGTAAGGTCGCTTCATTCACTGTAGACTGATACAATGGATGATCCGCGACAGTAATATTGAAGAGTGGGAAAAGTTCCTCCGACAATTTTCCCTGCCACCCAAGGAAATTCGCATCTGAATCCGAATCAGGTGGTTTTGTGTGTTTATACATATTAGCCTCCTTTCACTTTGCGGCAACTGCCTTATAAGCAGCAAGATCTGTATATATTTCTTCTTTAAGCGGATTACGTTTTAACTTAACAATTTTGTAAACGTGGTAAACAAACACAGCAATATTGGAAGCAAGAGCAAGGCCGCTGACAACCCACAAAGCAGTTGCGCTGTTCGATGACTTAACGGCAAACATTGATGTATCAATGAAGGCCGGATAGGTCATGGCAAACATGCACCAGATTGCAAGGGTTTGAGCGCGGTGCTGCAACCAGGCGCCTGTCCTGATGACAAAGGCCGGAATTGTACAGGACACAAGAAGCGCTGCGCCGGCATAGAATGCGTGACCGGAAAGACAATTGTACACATAGGCGAAGTTCCAGAGATCATACGCAATGATCCAAAACCAGAGCATATCAGGCCACAGCATATCTTTCTTTTTGTCTTTGCTGATGAAGATTCCCATCCAGCCGCTGATAGTGATAATATTCAGAAGACCGGCAATGCCGTTCATGATATTCCACGGACCGCTGAACATGAACACGCCGTCAACCATTCCATGTGCACCCATGCCGAAAACCTGAAAATCACGAACACAAGCCTCCAGAATGTTGAGCGCGAGAATAAACGGAGGGAATATCAGGGCATATTTGTTATTTGCCGCACCCTTGATATGACGAATCGCAAGGAAACCAAGGCATCCGGCCAATGCCGAATACACCTTGGCCCAATGAAACCAGTCATCCATACTGGTTCCTTCTCCAGCAGTGGTGGGCCATACAATAAAGGTAAGACCAAGAGGCAGTACGAGAAAAATAAAAAGTGAATTCCATTTGTTTATGCGGGCCACTTCATTGACAAGCATCAAGCCGCCAAGAACGCCGAACCACATAAGAGCGGAGTACCATGGAATTGTTTCAAATAAAAACATCTTCAGGAACCTCCTGTTTACATGATATAGATCGGTGATGTGATCAGGGTCTATCCTTCAAGGTCTTTTTTCATTTTCGGGATATCCTCATTTTATGGCATCAAAAGCCTTTTTCAACTTCACCTCTACTGCCTCCGCGACTTTTTGAAGTTCCACATTATCAACCATCTGCATGGCAACCGTCGGCCGTATAATGGATAGTACCGTCTTGCCGCCCTTTTCATAAACAATAGCGTTACAGGGTAGCAGAAGTCCGATGTTTTCCTCGGCAAGGATCGCTTTATAGGCATTTTGGGGATTGCAGGCACCCAGAATAATGTATCGCTTCATATCAATGCCCAGCTTTTTCTTCATTTTTTCCTGGACATCGATTTCTGTCAGTACTCCGAATCCTTCTTTTTTCAGCGCATCTCTCAACAGTACAACGACGGTCTCATAAGAAATATCTGTCTCTTTAGTGAACCCGTAATTGATCATGCCTGTCCTCCTTCTGAAAATTGTTTTTCTTCTCTTTTATTCCGGAGGCAGCGAATTAGGCACTGCCTCCGGAATAAGATTGCCACCTTGAAACAAGGTTGAAGATCTGCCCTGTTCCTAATAAGCCGATCTTATATAGCCTGTTTCCCAGAGTTCGTCCTGATGACATTCGGACGGCATCTCCAGCAGGGCGATAAATAATGGCTTGTGTTCGATTCTCTGCACATCGTTTGCGAGGGTCTGACTAAAAAATCCTTCTATGTGATCCTGAAGCTGCTGCTATTTCTGATCCGATATCTGATTCATGGTAGTTACCTTCCTTCCTCTTTTTCAGTTATCCTGTTTCATGCATGATTTCAATTTGCCATCGATGTAGAAAGAAATTAGACCATCTTGCTTGCATTTATTCTTGGCTATGGTAGCCTCCGCAGACAGTACGCAAGATTCTAATTTACCGTTGTTATAAAAACTAACAGAACCACCATTTTTACATCGGATGTTATTCGCATCGTAATCATCTTTGAGTTGGCAAGATTTTAGTAATCCGTTGTCATGAAGAACAACGTTTGCACCAGGATTACAAATTGATTGGTCAGCTGCGTAGACGTTAAAACTAATTAATACTGATGTTAATAGTAAACTCTGGAAAAACAAAGTCTTTATAATTTTCATATTGCCTCCTTTATCTGCGGACATTAATTCATCCGGACTCAGTTATTACGTTTTAAGCCGATTGATGATTATCTCTCTGATTATAGTTGCAAATGGCTTGCCAACAAGCGAAAGAGTATAAAAAGTTTTGATTCATCCTTTAATACATGGAGTTAGATTAGCAGGAGAGACCGGCATAAAAGCATGGATTGATTTGTTTGGCCTCAGTATTTGGTGGAGCCTCAATATATTGAGGGATACTTTAAAGAGAAATGGACACAAAGTTCACAAAGGATATTTCACTGCCTTTAAAAAAGCCTGTGCTATGATCATGTGCCCTGTCGGTTTCAGATGTACCCGGTCTAAATCCAGCGCCGTCGGATGAACTTCCGTCAAGACACAATCAAACGCCGCCTGAATATCTACCAGGATGGTTTGATATTGCCCGGCCAACTGGCGCACCACCTCCCCATACCGATCCATAATCGCCCGCATGGGGTTCGCCCGATTGGGTTCGATGCAGTAAGGGGTTTCATGAGCACTATTCCTTTTAGTTGAGGCAGCGTTATGCGGATAGGATGCGCCAATGTAGAGGCGTACTCGTCAATAGAGACATACCACTCATCTGGCTGACGTCGAACTTAGGCCAAACATCGTTGATGGCTATAAGGATAGAGAGCCAATCGGGCTTCAAGTCCAGAAAATCGGATTGCCAGCGGGCGGTCCGATCACGTAATTTATTGCCGGAGATGCCCCTGTTGAGGATGCGGATGTGCTGCCAGGGGCAAGTGGCGGCAAGCAAATTATGGATGAGTTTGACATAGCCATAACCGAGAGGGTCGCGAACGGCTTCGGCGGCAGGGCTAACGCGGCCACAGTCTGTAACTGAATCACCGATCATGAGTGGTGTGTTGTTGGGAATGATAAAACTGGCCAGAATTAACACCGTGGGCGCCTTGAACGTGTGGTTCACATTTTTATCCATTGGTTTCAAATATTCCACTCTCTGGTAACGACACATCTTCGACCGGCTCGCCTTTCAGATAATTATTAATGCTCCGTTCCATTTGGGCCGGGAACTCCGGCACTGGTCCTGCCAGCCTTTCGCGATACGCTCTGAGCATGATTTCTTTGAACACTGAAAGCGCAACCCTGCCGCCGGTTTCTTTCGGTCCGAGGGAACGATTGTCGTCAAAGCCGATGCGGGCGGCGATGGTGATTCCCTCAGGGCCGTAAGTGGAGCCCACAAAGAGCGCATCCCTGAAGTCATTGGTTGTTCCTGTCTTTCCCATAACGGGGATCGGAAAAAAGCTTGCGTCAAGTGCATGAGCCGTGCCGGTAGGCATGCGCACAATACCGCGCAGGCCTTCCTGAATGAGCGAGATCGCGTTGAGGTCGATAGAGACGGGAGGCCCGCTTTGTTCGCTATTGAACACTGCCTCGCCCGAATCGCGGACAATCTTTCGGATCACATACGGCTTCGCGAAAATGCCCGATGCCATAGTGCGGTACGCATTGGCCAGTTCCAGCAAATTCACTTCGGACGCACCCAACGCTGTCGTGGCGTAGGGCTGCAACGGCGTCCGGACACCTAGACTCCGCGCCGTCCACAGGACGCTCTCAATCCCAATCTGCTGGGTTATCCAAATCGCAGCGGCATTTCTGGATTCCGCCAGCGCCTCCCGGAGGGGAATCATACCCTTGAATTGACCATCGTAGTTTGAGATCCATTTCGTACTCTGATTCCCTCCATCGGGAACACTGATGGGTTTGTCGGGAACAAGAGAATCAAGATTAAACGTTCCCTGCTGAAAAGCAGCAAGGTAGACAATTGGTTTCATTGCGGACCCGGGTTGCCGCAGGGAATTCGTGACGCGGTTATAGTCGCTGTATGAGGTGGGACGGCCTTGGTAGAACTGACGGCCGCCCGCCTCGGCGAGAATGCTCGCATCGCGGTTCATCAGCACAACGACAGAGCCCTGGATTAGCCCTTTGGTACTTGGATGTCGCTTCTCGTAAAGTTCGAGGCCGTGCTCCAGTGCCTCATTCACAATTTGCTGCACCCGGACGTCCACTGTCGAGTAAATCTGGATACGTCCCTGCAGGAGGTCTTCAACGCTGAGGTCAGCATGGAGGCCATTGAGATCCTCAAGAACATTTCCAACGACCGCAGGCCCCAGGGGCGCCTTATTCTTTAGCCGCACGGCCACCTGAATCGGGCGCTTTTCGGCGTCCCTCGCTCTATCCTGAGAAATGAAACCGTTGGCCGCCATAAGCGCCAGACTTTGATTTCTCCGGCGCAAGACTCTCTCGGTGTTTTTCGCACTGGGCGCGTAATAAAGAGGCGACTTTGCAATTCCTGCAAGCAGGGCTGCCTTGTCAGCGTCATCCACGGTGAACGTGGTGAGAGGTCGGCCAAAATAGTATTCCGCCGCCGCCGCAAATCCGTACTGACCGTTTCCCATGTAGATCAAACTGGCGTATCGGGCCAGAATTTCTTCTTTGGCGCGGCGTTTCGAACCGAAACGCTCCTGCATATTGTTTTCGACCCACAACGACAGTCGAATCTCTTCCATCTTCCGAACCAGCCTATTGACGCTTCGCGAGCCGATCATGTAAGACAGCACTCTGGGCAAAGGCATGCCTTTCCGGAGATGGTTGCTGTTTTCTTGAACCGTCATATTTTGGAAAATCGTCAGGTCTTTGAGAAAATAACAACGCACGAGCTGTTGGGTTATCGTCGATCCGCCATGCGGGAAGATCACCGGACGATTTACCTCATCCTCCCGTCTTAGCTTTGTAAGTTTTGCCACCAGAGTCCCAATCCTGATTTTGCTTATTACGCGGGGAATTACGGAATAGTCAACTCCGTTATGTGTGAAGAAGTTCTTGTCCTCGGTGGCGAGAATCGCATCCCGAACAATGGGCGGGATGTCCTCATACTTGATGTTTAGCCGGTACTCTCTTGCCATCTCCATGAGCGGCTGACCATTGGCATCGTAAACGTGTCCGATCGCAGGAAATTCAAAACGGGTAAATGGTTCTATGTCAGGCAGGTTGGTTCGGTCAAAATAGACATGATATAATCCTATGGCAACGAGAGTGACCGTAATAACCATTGTGAAAATTAGAAGGTGAACGACACCACTCCGCCAACGCAACCCTTCTATGTGGATATAACGGATTTTCCGGACTATCCATTGGAAACTTATCTGCATACACCCAAACCCTTTTTTAGTAAATTAGTGGCTGTTCCGATCCCCCAATCCTCTTTTTCAGTTTTCTGGTTTCACGCATGATTTCAATTTGCCATCGATGTAGAAAGAAATTAGACTATCTTCCTTGCAGTTATTCTTCCCTATGGTAACTGACTCATAGAGCACACAAGATTCTAAATTGCCGTTGTCATAAAAACTAACAGTACCATCATTTTTACATTGGATGTTATTCGCAGCGGAATGATTTTTGAGTTGGCAAGCTTTTAGTGATCCGTTGTCATAAAAACTAACAGAACCACCATTTTTACATCGGATGTTATTCGCATCGTAATCATCTTTGAGTTGGCAAGCTTTTAGTGATCCGTTGTCGTGAAGCATAACGTTTGCATCAGGATTACAAATTGATTGGTTGGCGGCATAAACATTAAAACCAGCTAATACTAATACTGATGTTAATGCTAAAATCAGGAAAAACAAAGTCTTTATAATTTTCATAAAATATTGCCTCCTTTAGCTGCGCACATACCTCATCCGGACTCAATTGTTACGTCTTGAGCAGATTGATAATGATTTCTCCAATCATAGTTGCAAATGGCTTGCCAACAATCGGGAAAAACAAAAGTTTTGAATCATTCTTTAATAATAGTTGGTTAGATTAACAGAAGGAACAGCCCCAGAAGCATGAAATGATTCGTGTGACCTCAATATTTGGCGGAACCTCAGCATATTGAGGGATACTTTGAGGGGAAGTCGCGGGATTGATCTAAATAAACTAAATTGCTTATTTGTCGTACGATGACTTGCTTTTTTATTTATCATAACTAAGTTATTATACAAGCTATCGAATTCAACTTCATCCCAAACAGGTTATGTGAAGTATGGTAAATATAAAAAAAACTAAAGGGCTCACATTCGCCAAAAAATCAATTGCTCGAATTTATCAACCAATCGTTCGGCTTTGGGTTTTCAATACCCTGCGAAGAATTTCAAAAGCCAAAATAGATTCTTTTTCTAATCCGATGCCCAGTACCGGATTGAACTTAAATGTCATGAGTTTTAATATTCGGCGCGGGACGGCGAAAGACGGCAAAAATCACTGGAGATTTCGTCGGACCCGGGTATGCGAACTTTTGAATCATTATCGCCCGGATGTTTTGGGACTACAGGAAGCGTTGAACTTCCAAATATCGGAGATCAGCGCCATGCTTCCCGGATATGAGGAGGTTGGNNCACGCTTTCGCCTCTCGGAGCAAGGCACCTTCTGGTTTTCAGATACACCCGATATCCCAGGGTCAAAAGGATGGGGAAACATCATGCCGCGAACATGTACTTGGGCGCGCCTGATTGAAAAAGATTCAGAGCAGGCTTTTTATTTTTATAATGTCCACTTGGATCATATTTCCCAGCGTTCGCGAAAAAATAGCGTCGTTTTTTTGACCCAGTTTATTCATAAGCGGTCTTCTCCGGATCCTTTTGTACTGACAGGTGATTTTAATGCCAGAGAAAAAAGTACGCCCATACAATATTTAAAAGGTAAAATTCCTTTAAGAATCAAAACAAAAGGATTCGTGTCCAATCCCGAACCATTAATGGACACTTTTCGGGTACGATATCCAAATGATCGACACATCGCTACCTTCCATGGGTATCGCAGATTATTTTTCCGGTTTAAACTTGACTACATTTTTGTCCCCTCTTCTGTCCTGGTGCAAGACGCGAAAATTATTCACCCGCTATGGAAAAAATATTATCCCTCTGACCACTTCCCGCTATTTGCCAATATTGATTTGTCTGTAATCTCTGCTTCAGCAAATTCCGGCACTTTTAGTGGAGCGCCCCCTCCGGCAGGAGCCGGAGGCTCCCTATAATAATGAGACTCGCTGAAAACTAACGAAGTGAAGTTTGCAGGTCGAATTATCCCGCGAAGCAGAGGATAACGCGACCTCCCGCAAATTACGGTGCCTTCCTCCCCCGGCTGAAGCCGGGGGATTCCAAATCGCGGGATTAAAAAGGATATTATACCAAAAGAGTTACTTAATTAGTGAGCATTAACAACAGTCCCGACCGACCGTTGAAGCATCACCTGGTTAATGTGCTCCATTGTTTTGAATGCAAAATAGTCCTTCCTATCCAGATCGAAGAGCTGCTTCCTGTAGCGGATTGTAAGATCGTACCACTGGATAATCCTCATTCTGAAACGACTTTTTTCGGGATAGCGCAATGTATCCATGAAGGACTGGATCGCGAAATAATACCGGACAGCATTACGCTCGATCGCGCCGCGCGGTCCGCCGATATAGACGGGGTTGCCTTTTCTGTCTATTCCGGTCACGGTGAACCCCACCTTGCCCAAACCGAGTGTCGCAAAATAGATATTTTCCGCGAGGCGAAGCGCAACACTGTCGCTGTATTCATAACGGACGTGGACAAAAGTCCTTCCCCCGTCAAGGGGCAGAGCCTCAAACCTCATCCTGTGATTCTTTGTACCGAAAGGGCCTTCATCAGCATTGAGATTGATATCCATATACCCCTGCTGCTGTACAACTTTCCGGTAATGGTAAATGACTTGATGCGTATCTTCCGGCGGTTGATAGACTTTGCGGCCGATGTAAAATGTCAGTTGCCATATTCCGGGCAGTTCCCTGTACGTGCACGCCTTGACATTGGGATGGAGAGATACAATATCGCACCAGTTCGCCGGAACATTTAGTACATTGACAACGCGGCTGAAGGGTTGATCGAATATCCCGTAGACATCCACATGCACTCTGTCGTCTCGCTCAAAGGACTCCAGAAAGAGAGGGAACCCGAAGCTGTTTCTCTCAAATTTGGCCATGTTCCTGTGATAGGTGTCTAGCAGGACGTTTTCGCTCTGCCGGAACTTTTCAACAGCTGAAGCTGAACCAGCAGAAAAAAGAATAACAAATGAGAAGATGAATATGAAAAAATTGAGAAGGTTTCTGATCTTATGCATCTTATTCACATGACTAACTTCCATCGTAATGAACCCATTGTCGACAAAAGGTTACATCCAATGGGAAAATAAGTGCACATTGGATATACAAGCAGACTTTTTATCCAATTTTTATTCAAAAATACGCGTCTCACCAAATTTCATCACGAGGAAGGAATCATCCGCCATGGACGCCTCTTTCATGGCTTTTTTCAAATAAAGGGGCGGTTCACCCAGCGGTTCATCGGTCAGATGAAATGTACCCCAATGCATAGCAATGGATTGCTCCGCCTGCAGATCCTTGTGGGCGGACAAGGCATCCGGAGGATCCATATGTATGGTCTTCATGAACCAACGAGGCCGATATCCCCCGATGGGCAAAAGCGCCAGACGCATCGGCCCCAGCTTTTCTCTGATTTCCTTGAAATGGGGAGAGTATCCCGTATCACCGGCAAAGAATATCTTCCCGCGCTTCGTTTCCAGTACCCATCCTGTCCAGAGCGTTTTATTGCCGTCGCTAACGGTTCGCCTGGAAAAATGCTGGCTTGGGACAGACACAATGCGGATGCCTTTGAACATCGATGTATCCCACCAATCCATCTCCACATAGTTCGTAATCTTCTGATCGTGAAACCACTGTCCAAGCTTCAGAGGAACAAAATATTTTGGCTTGTTGCCCAACTTTTTAACCGTGTATAAATCGAGATGATCATAGTGATTGTGACTTATGAGAACTGCATGGATCGGCGGCAGGCGATCAAAGGGTATCCCCGGAGGACTGCGACGGTTGAAACCAATGCCGCCAACAGGCGATAATCTTCCGCTAAAAACGGGATCCGTTAAGATATTGATCCCCTCAACCTGGATTAAAAACGTCGCATGACCTATCCAGGTAATCTGTATTTTAGCGGGATCGGGATGATCGATGAGCTGATAATCCGGCGCATAGGGTATCATCTGAGCATGAGTAATGGCCGGTCCTTCATCAGGTACGCGCCCCAACTTCCAACGCAGATAATCCGCAAATCCGGGTTCCGTATTCTGATAAATATTGCGAAAACCATTTTTCGTATGATGCGCCGGCGGCTGCTTCCCTTGCGGCGTTCCCTCCTCAACAACAGTATTGCCGGTCATAGAACAGCCGCCGACTAAAAGTGCCGCAAGAAATATAATAAAAATACTAAACTGTTTGATTTTTCTCATAGGGAACCATGTCTGTCTTTGACCTTTTTTTACTTTAGTAAAACGCTCTTCGGTGATGTTTTACAGCCAAGGGGAAAATAAGTGCGCAAACGACTCTTTAATCTTTTGCAATAAAGGCCTTTCCCCCCACTTATCACATTGTATCTGGTCGGATTGTGCAAGGTCNNACGCCGTCAATTACCGCTGTTTTCGCATGCAGCACGGCGTTGCGGCGTTCATATATTTTCACTCCAGCTTTCAAAAGTTCGGAATAATTATGCCGCGCCGCATTTAAGACCAACTGAGAATCGGTGTTTGAGGGGAGAATAATCTTTACGTCAACACCGCGTCTAGCAGCATCAGTGAAGGCCTTTAATATTTGTTTGTCGGGAACAAAATAGGCATTTGTCAGATGAATAGAATGCTCAGCAAACGTGATGGCAGCCACATACGCGATAAACGTAATCCTGTTGTCAGAGCCCGGTGTACTGCCGACGACTCGCACCAGGGCATTCCCATCTTCTTTCATCTTTGGGTAGTAGTTGGGTTCGGATAGTTTCGGTCCCTCCTGCTTGGACCATGTGTCCAGAAAGAGCTTTTGGAATTCAGCCACGGCAGGTCCTTCAATTTGAATGTCTGTGTCACGCCAGGGCAGTGGCACTCCTTTTACTTTTTTTCTTCCGGAAAGCCTGCCCGAATAAACTTTACTGATGTTGATGCCTCCGCTAATGGCGACTTTACCGTCAACGATTAAAATCTTGCGGTGATCCGGGTGTATCAGGAACCATTCCCCGTGGCCATTCAGCGGATTTACCGGATTGAATTCGACTACATGAATTCCTCCATCCCGCAAGCGTTTGAAAAATGATTCAGACGTTGTAAAACTTCCCATACTGTCGTAAATGATATTGATCTGAACACCTTCCGCCTGTTTTCGCAACAGCAGATCAGTAAATTTTTTTCCAATTTCATCATCTTCGAGGATGAATGTTTCAAGGTTGATATGGTCTTTGGCACCCCGTATGACTTCAAACATCGCGGCATAGGTAGCCGGACCGTTAATAAGCAGAGTGACTTTGTTTCCTTTGGTCAGCGGGCTTTCAGTGACCGATTCTACTACGGCAGTGTAACGTTCCAGAATGTCCGTCGGGTTGACCGATTGCTTCAACCTTTCCATGATAGATTTACTTTTTTCCGGAGATAACAGTCCTTTGGCCGAAACGATTTGGCGCGGTTCCTGGGCAGTCGGTGCCGCATCAATCTTTTCAGTGACACGCGGCAAGGTAGCACATCCATTGATAAGGCTTAAGATGGATATGAACAGAAAGAAACGTTTGGCGATTTTTACATGTTTATCAAAATAATTCTCCTGCGCCATAAATATCCACCGAATCCTGTTGTCAGTCACATTTATTTTACGGTTAAATAATATTCCTTTAGTTTTTCCCGAAAATATTCTTCTGATTTTATAGTCTTTCCATTAGATAATCTGATCATATACGGTTTGCCCGTAATATAAGATTGGGAAGCGCATAGCCTTATAAAATCATCAGCGGTTCGGACCCTGCCACCGGCGTTTTGAAGTTTCATTCGTAAATGCTCCACGGCTTGCCTCCCATCATACTCTGAGCCATTTCTGATAAATATTGCGCCTTTTAAATTCTCTATTGAGGATATTAAAAATTCTATTTTCTTTTTTTCTATATTATCCTGGGCGCTGAGAACCCCAGAAAATAACGCGAGGATTACAAATGCCGCGATCAATATTTTTTTCATGTTTTCCCCGTTAAATTGCGCCTAACGGCTTGCGCATCAGCGGCGGCGGGTCAAACATAGCGAGGCAAATCCGTCCGCCGGAAACGGTTGAGTGGTTTTCCCTGATAATTTATTACTTCTTTTAGAGCATCCGCCTAATTGCAATCAACCCCTCACAATGAGTACGTGAATAGTTTTATCATTATGGATAACCCCATAGGAAACGCTGCCAAGGACTGTGGCTGATAAGGCGCTCCTTCCATGAGAGCCCATAATAATAAGATCGGCCTTGGACCTCTTAGCCTCTTTCACAATCTCCTCCACAGGATGCCCCGTCTTTATAGAAATCGTCGCTGCGACACCGTTTTTATCGCATAGCTTCTTTATTTCTCCGGTATCCCCTTCGGCAGCCTCTTTCAGATAATCCTCAATAGGCTCTATTGTGTGCCTTGCTGTCTCCGACACGGAAACGGTCTGGGCGATCAGTGAGCGCTGATCAATAACGCTCAGGACAATAATTGAAGCTTTCAACTGTTTGGCGAGGTCAACCGCATACGCAGCTGCTTTTTTAGCCGTTTTTGATCCATCCGATGGTACAAGAATTTTTGAAATCATACAATTTCCTTTAATCATCAAAAAAGTGGGAAAGCAGTCCGCTCTGACCCTTCACTTCCCAATACGAATCGTTGAGAGTTTGTCTATGAATCCAAAGACACTCAATAGCCAAACAATCACGACAATAATCACGACAAGATTGAGGATTTTCTTTATGGTGGACTGCATCGGTATGTAGCTGTTAATCACCCATAAAACCACCCCAACGACAACCAAAATAATAACTAATTGAATCAACGGCATAGTATTTCTCCTTTCATGCTGCGCAATGAAGGAGAAGGGATATTTTCCCCTCTCCTATAGAGCGCCAGAGAAACCGCAACGAAGGAGCAGTGCGGTTTCCCTGACGCCGTTACAGAGGTGGAAGAGAATTACCCGGCTTCATGCCTCGGTGCTGTTTACCTTTTCAGTTTGGTAAATTTCGAACCTTCTATCGTGGCGCCGGCCATAAGCCCTTTCTGGCCAAAGACAAACCCGACAACAGGTTTCTTGAATTTTGTAGTGTCTAAGGATTCATCGGCGCCGACCTTGATCAAGGTTACTTCGGCATCAACACCCGCTTGCCAGTTTTTGCTGGTACGGAATTTTTCCAAGACCTTATCACTCATGAAGACAAGGATGATGTCCTTCTGCTGGGCTCCGATCTGATAGCCGAAAGATCCGGCAGTTATGTTGTAATAACCGACCGTTTTTCCGCCGATCCTTAAGGCTCCCTCGCCATATTCGGCTCCGACAACTAGCCCGCCCTGCATGACCTTAGGGATGATAAGGACACCCTTGGCGGCGTTAAGAAACTCCTGCGCACCCTTGACTTCCTTGACAAACCGGTCGAGGGAAGCATTTACGCTGGCATTGATCTCATTGGCCGTGGCCGCGTAAGAGGAAATCGAAAAGATTCCTATGATCGCGATCACGCACACGACGAAAAAAATTTTAACTCTTGCTTGTTTCATTTCTTTTCTCCTTTTATTTTAATTTGTTGGTAAAATAACTATTCAGGCAGCCTCCAATGCAACCCAATCAGCGATCAGGAACAACCACTAGTCGCCACCTGTATTACCCTTATTACCCTGTTCGCCCTTGGCACCTTCGGCGCCCGTCGCTCCGGTCGCGCCGGTTTCGCCTTTTTGTGCAGGCGCGCCTTGTACTCCTTGTGCTCCTTGTGGTCCTGCGGGTCCGGGAACAGGCGTGACCACAACGGTATTAGGGTTCGCAGGCGTGACCACCTCCGTAGGTCGGTCACATGCGCTCAATGCCAGCACGGACAGTGCTGCTAAAACTACAAATAAATATCTCATGATGATCCTCCCATGTGTTAAACAAAAGCTGAGCGCGTTATTGCGCGCAGTTGACTCTATATTTCGTCGTTTTGCCGTGTAAAGCACCCGGCGAAAATAATCATTTTTATTATTGAGACTCTCTATATCTTGCACAAAGCCTTTTATAACGATTCCTGTCTTCATGGACATATCCTTCATCGTAAAAAATGACACGCCGGTACATGATACGCCGCTCTCTCACTATCTCCCAAAAACTTTTTTAACCTGACCAATCTTTTCATGAACTTCGTCGGCTATCTTTTCACCGGCATCTTCGGCTTCTTTCTTCAACTCCTTCGCCTGATGCTTGACTTCCCCAATGATCTCTTTCGCTTTTGAACTGGCATCAGCATAAATTTCCTTCCCATCCTTTAAAATCTCCTTCCCTTTCTCCTTGATATCGGATCTCAGCTTTTTTCCGGATTTCGGTGCAAAGAGAATGCCTGCCAATGCGCCCAGCGCGCCTCCAATCAATAATCCCTTGAAAAAATGAACTTGTGATTTTCCATGCTCTTCCATATTAAATTCTCCTTTCTTCCCTTTATTTTCTTATTTTCTTCCAGCGGAGATTAGTTTAATCATCTGCTGCGAACGATATCCCTCATTCTCCTTGCTACTGAGATGATAATTTCCCGGCAATCACGGGTATTGTACCCTCCGCTGCGCGGGATAATTCGACCTGCAAGTTTCAGTACACTATGTTTCTGAAGCTTGGGTCTCATTAACTTACCAATTTCCCTACACTGCGCTATGGAAATTGGAGTTTCACAATATAAGATTCGCAAGCCAATCATCAGAACAACCCGAGAATGCCAACTTTCATAGGTCTCTTTGAGAGGGTTTATCACCCTCCGGGAATACCTTGAAGCGCTGCAAACTAAAATCTCTTCAGATCCGCCCCATCAGCAGCAGGATGATAAAAATCAAAAGAATCAATCCAAGTCCACCACTGGGATAGTATCCCCAATTCTTACTGTGAGGCCAGGTGGGCAGTGCTCCGACGAGAATGAGTACCAAAATAACGATCAGTATCGTACCCATGTTTTCTCTCCTTTCCTGTTATTTGACTCTATTGTTTCTTAACTAATAAGTTTGCCCTCAGCGAACAATAAATGCAAATAGCCAGCCAATAGCAAAAGAAAATCATAAGTTTGAATTCATCCTTTAATAACATCTGGTTAGATAATAAAAGATAATGGTAGAAAAGTTTGAAATGATTCGTTTGGCCTCAGTATTTGGTGGAACCTCAGCATATTGAGGGATAGGTTGAAGGGAAGTCCCCGGCCAATCGATTATGCTATTTTTCTAACCACACTACTTGGCGAGGTAATAGTAACGATTCAGATCAAACAGACCCGCGTTTACGGGTTCATCCTCATAGAATCGTTTTTGAAACCAGTCATACGTATCCCAGAGCCGGTCCTCGGCCCGGTTGACGCCGTATTTGGCCAGTCGCTCAAAAGCTTTCGGGCTTTTATCAAAATGAGCCAGAAGGTCAAGAAAGTCGGGCAGGTCCTCTTCGCGGACATCAAAAAAATAGTTTGGATAGGATCCGATGAGGCCGGGAATAAAATCGGCGCTGTCCTTTGATACATCGAGTTGGGCCTTTTCACCGAACAAATGGGTAACATTACTATGCCATTTATTGATCACGATGGAGATTGCCAGATCTTTTCCATTTTTCAGGCGGATTCTCATATAGGCGATTTTGATATTGTAATCATTCATCAATAAGAAAAATGGCGTGCCGGGTTTGGATATGGCGCGAAAAGCCTTGAGGTATTCATTCTTCGTTTCGTATTGATCCGGCAGGCCAGGATAGGCAACATCTCCCCGCTCATAGTTCACGGCATCAAAGGCGATATTTGTTGCAGGCAAAATGTGTTGGTTCACCATATATTCGATGAACTCACGTTTTGGCTCGTCCGTCACAAAGGAAATTTTCGCCGGCAGGGCGGAAGAATAGTAATCAATCTTTTTGAGATCAATCCCCTTATACCACGACTGCATGATTTCTTGTCTCTTGGACGCGGGTAGAAAATCCAGGAAGTAGCTCTCGCCTTCAACGCGGAGCTCATCCATGTAGAGCCGCAACGCCAACTGGTGGCCGGCCGTGCCGTACACATCAAATCCGGCAACCAGCGCATAATAGATTCGTTCCAGCAGAGGATAGTCCACAACCCACATTGTTTGGGGCAGATTTCCCAGGACCCCTTTATGCACGGATGCGCTGTCAAAATGGCGATAGACCGTGAGCAACGGCGCATCAGCGGCCATGTTTCCCTTCCAGAGGGATTCATAGCCTAGACCGGCGTAGTTATGCGTCGTGTAATAATCTTGCCGGACTTTATAAAACTCAAAAGCGGCCTTTCTATATTCATCGGTCAGCGCATTAAAAACGCGCATGTCACTGCCGACTTCAATCGGCATGCGCAGTTTGTCGCTGTACAGCTTCAGAAAGGCCGGATACGCCACGCTCAGATCGTGATCAGGGTCAACGAACATGATCCAGAAATGATCATTGATCACATTGAGGGCAATCTGACCTTTACAGACCGGACCGTGAATGAAGGTCATGATGATATAATGGGCGTTGTCCAATAGGAACTGATAGCGCGAACGCAGGGGAATCTGCTCAAACGCGACAAAAGGATTGGCGCTCAGTTTCTTGTCATACCCTACCGTATGCGGGCGCTGCAACCATTCGGGCTGGATAAAAAGCTCCTTGACGCGACGCAGCTTGGCGTCATCAAGTTCAAATACCATATGGGTTTTATGGACGATCGTGGAGTGGATCTTTCTAAAACGATAATATACCCGCGGGGCACCGGGGTCATCATAGGGGCGCACGGTGGCGATCAGATCAACAGGCTCACCGGGCGGGGTCTTCGAGCGGAACAGTTCATAGTATTCAAAAGTCTGCGTGCCGAATTTAATATGGGCCAGAAACAGATGCTCATAGAGATAGCGCGCGGTCATGACGTGCTTGGCGTCGTCCTGGTTAAGAAATGTTTCCCACTGTTTTATGGCCAGAGCATCGTTTGCTTTCGGTGTGGTCAGCATCTTCTGCTGGGCGGCATCAGGCCCCTTCGCGCCCTGAACCAGCCAGCCCGCAATGATATCGAATTCTTCGGGCTTGAGCGCCGGAAATCCGAAGGGCATGCCGTTGTTCGGATGTTTTTCCAGGTACCCTCCGAGTTCTTTTTGGTTTTGGGAACAGGTTAAATCTTCAGCTTCAGAGCGGTATTCTCCGACGCTTTTCGGGTTTTTAATCTTGTGGGAAAGTATCTCGATCATGATGGAATCGTTCAACTCGTCTGACGCGTTGCTGTTGGTCACGCTGAAAAATTCTTTCTGACGCCACTCCTCGGTCGATTGGGCGTCCGTGAAGAGACGGGTTGGATCCATGGATCTTAGGCGTGAGCTATTGTAAACAGCCTTTTTTGTCGCGCCGCGATCCGCACCCTCAAAAGAGTCGAGCTTGAGCTGGCAGGGGGAATTGTAACAGGAATGGCATACCGCACAGCGTTTGTCTAACAGTGGTTTTACCTCTTTCATGTAATCGACATGTCTCGTCGGAATATGGAAAACAACAGGCGGCGGCGCTTTCGCCACACAGGCGATAAAGAGCCCTATCATTGCCAAACTAAGCGCTATCGTATACCTCATTTGTTACTTCTCCTTAAGTACATGAATCGTGAAGCCTGAAGCGTATCTCATAATTCGCGCTTCAGGTTTCACGATCAGCGTATTTTTATTGAGGCACATAGTTCCCGCGCTGTCCGTTCACTCATAACGAGGCAGCATTGCTTGCGACAATCGCCCATTTCAACTCAGATTGAATACCGGGCAGCCGACGCAAAGAAGTCCCCTTAGTAAGTTAGAATTTGCTTTCTGGTAGAAAGCAAATTCATTAACGCACTTATCCCGCATGGCGGGACTTATCCCATTTATCGGGGTTAGGGATGAATAAAAATGGGCGGGAAAAAGATACCAATGCCCGGCGGTGGAGGCGGTTCATAAATGACCGGCGGCGGGACATAAACACGCCTGCCATGCACATAGCGGTCGCGATCATACCCGCGCCCTCTGTGCTCGTAACGACCGTTGTCATGTTTTCCCATACGTTTATGGTCATCTTTGCCGAGGGCCGGCGCCACGTCTATACTGCCGATCATTGTGACTAAAACAAGCCCCAGAATAATCTTGCCTACTATGGATTTAAAATTCCATGTACTTAATGTTTTCATAAAGTCACTCCATTCTTGGATCGATTCCAATCGCCTGTTTGGCGTCAACCTTTAGTAAGTTTAAAATTATTTCCTCTTGGACTTTCCATATTTCCCTGTCCGGAATACTATATCGGTAATATTCTTCTGTTGATCCGACATACTATTATAGAACGCCTCGAAAGGCTGGATTAACTTTTTCAACTGAACTAAATGGGCTTCAGTAATTTGACTGTGGAGTTTCATATGCTCGAGAGCGTTCATGGTCTTAGTGTTTTCAGCCATGTCCTTGGTCAGGGCGTCCATTTCTTTCGCATTTTCCCGCATTACCGAAGTAAGTTTATTCCATAATTCTTTCTGGTCCTCGGTGATATTTAGCGTGCCTTGAAGCTGTTTAATCTGGGCCTCAGTATACTCGACAGCAGAAGTTCCAGCAATGGCCTGCGATTTCTTTTTGCCTGAGGCTGCAAAAGAAGAATTTGGATTGGCAAAAAAGATAGCGGATAGAAACGCCACCATCACCAAAACGAGTGTGACTGAAAAAACAATTTGATAAACTTTTCTTTTCATGATCTGTCTCCTTTTAAGTTTAATCTTTAGCGCTTGCCAGCCGCTAAGGGGTTATAAAAAACTACTCAACTTTCGCACATTAGAAGCATCCTCCATATGTCGCTTCTTAAATCCTTGTTTATGATAATTTTCATTGGGTTCTCTCTTTGTCAACGGTTGCCTTCTTGTAGAGATTGTCATCGACAAGTTTGTAAAATAGTCCGACGTACTGCTTATCTCCGAATATAGAGATACTGATGACGACTGTGGTGACAGCCGCACTCTTTTCGAGTGGTAAGATATCGATGTGCATAGGCATAGGAGTTCCCTTTGTCTCCAAAGAATATCCTTCCTTCTGCGCCGATTTTATTAACGTTGCTTCAATCTTCAACTGGTCGCAAGCTTGCATCATTGCCCGATAGGTCATGTCGAGATCAAAGGGATAATATTTTATCGCTTTGCCACTTTTCCAAACAACATAACCATCGTAGGCGGATCCCATAACTGGAAGAAACGGTAAAAACGGGACTACAGCGCATCCTGATAATAAAGCGGCAACTAAAAACAGATCAAGACGTGGAAATCTTCTATTTCTCATAACTTTTTCTTTTTCCCGCTCAGCGACGGTCAGCATCGCGCCATTCGACAGCGCCGAAATTGGCATCGCCAAGTAAAGTGTAAACGAGACCGACGGTTCCTATCGTCTGGTGAGAGTTGGGCCGGTCGGGATAGTGCGCATCCCGGATGGACGCGACATATTGGAGCCCGAGGGCGTGACGGCCGTAAATGCGAACGGTTAATCCCGTGTTCAGGCGCTCAATGCCCTCCATTCCCCCGGGATCATCGCCACCCACGCCAGTCAAATAATACGCTCGTCCTGTTAAGTCAAGCATAACCCTGTCGCCAAAAATGAGGCGGAGCGCGAGGAGTCCCTGCGGGGCGACGCCGTAGTGGTAGTCGCGTTGACCCACCTGGGCGACATTACCGGCTGCGGCGTAACCGACACCTCCGAGGACCGAGCCCTGGAGCGCTACCGCTGGGGAGAGCCACCATTGAAAGGTAGTCCCGAGAGAGACTGAGGTGCTGGAAACGCGGAAGATGTGCGGCGATATGTAATCATAGCCGCCGTAGATGCCCCATATCCCGCGATAGGAGCCACCAACCTCGTAGTCTTTTCCGAGTAGGAGGCCTCGGATCATGATGTTTTCGAAAGGGTTATCCGCGTTGCCGAGGCTGGTGAATTCAAAATGGAAGTAGTCGAAAGGACGCGTGTAGCTATATCCGGGCTTCCCGGGGAGACCGTAGGCCATCGAGAAATCCGCGGTCGCTTCGGTCTTGTTGACGGTGGTCTGGTCTCCTTGATCGTTCAGATCCGAATTCAAACTTACGCCGAGCCGCAAGCGCCAGAAGGTGGCCGGATTATGGCTGGGAAACACCGGCTTGAACCGGTCTCCAAAGGCAAAACGGTTGATCCCCGTGGGTGGTGAGAGAATCGTCGCGCCCAGTTCGCGCCAGAGACCGGGTTTTTCGCCATCGCCCTCGAGCACCAGACTGGCCATCCGGAAGAGCGCCTCTCCGAAGAAGCTCCCGCCAATGCCGCTGGCGATCTGGTCATTGATGGATGGGTCCGTGGTCTCCCCGCCCATTTCCCAGAGAAAGCTGCCTACATTGTCGTAGAGGAGCGACTCCCAGTAGTTGAGGCCCGCCGATCGCGCGAATCCATGGTACATGGATCCCTGATATGGATGGTAGAGCTGGTTCATGGCGAAGGCGTCCTCGTCGATCCCCCATTGCTCATGGACGACGTGGTCCCAGAAGGTTGACAGATTCGAGTCATAGGTTTTTTTCCCGTCCGGCTCTACAGAGTTGGGGTAAGCAAGCCGGTCGTACCCGTTGAGGAGAAGGAGGAGGGACGGGATTTCCAGGGCCGGGATGAGGTAGCTCTTGCCAGCGCCAGTCTCCCAGGACAAAACCGGTTTAGGCGCTTCGGGAGCGCCTGTAGCAATGGGCTCCCCGGCAAGGCAAACACCCGATATGAACATGGTAAGTACCACGAGGATAGCCAGTAGGCATCGAAGGACACCGGCATAACGGGATCCACTCAGACCTATCAAATGGGTTAGTCCGCCCCCTGCCTGTTCTATATTGCTGTCGACCTTTTTGGACATGCCGTACTCTTTTCCGGGCTATTTTGTTTTAAAAGCAAGAGTCCGGATCGATGTAAAACATCTTTCCGGACCCTTAACCCGATGCTCTTATTGCACGACGATTTGAAAAAGAACCCTCATGTTTGCCTTTGCCGCTTTGGAGTAAAGCTCTTTGGGCGCTGCTTCGTACATTGCCGGGTCTGACTCGCCATAGCCGATCATGGTAAGCCTGTCCGGTGCAATGATACCTTCGTTAATGAGATATTCCTCAACAGCTTTTGCTCTTCTTTCGCTTAACTTCTGGTTGTACTCTTCAGTGCCGGAAGCAGAGGTATAACCCGCAATGCGGACATGAGCATTAGGGTTATCTTTCATAATCTGGATATTCCTTTTCAGGATTTTCTGCGCTTCTGGCGTAAGTGTCGACTTATCGAAATTGAAATGTATGTCCTCAAAAGCAAGGACAATAATTTTCGGCTCAGCTGCGGCAGCCATAACCTTTTCCTCGACCCTTGGTTCAGA
This sequence comes from Syntrophaceae bacterium, assembly GCA_003141615.1. GTDB lineage: Bacteria > Desulfobacterota > Syntrophia > Syntrophales > Smithellaceae > Smithella. The sequence goes on along the minus strand of PLMV01000213.1, from coordinate 6,560 downwards.
CGCCAGGATGACGACCTTTTCCGGCTCCGGTGCAGCAACATATTTTCCCGGACATCCGCTACTGGAACACGCAGCCTTCAACGGACATCCATTTTCATCCATCATATGAGCACACCCAACCATCAAACTCATGGAGAACACGGCAATTACGAACATGAGCACTCTTTTTGCTGTTATTGCTTGCATCTTCATACCTCCTGTTTAATTTTTTGTTTGCACATCCTCAACATTTCCTCAAGAAATCCTGTTTTTCTAATTTCTTCCTCTTTCATGGTCTCCCCGTTGTTCATGTTGTTGAACATTTCGAGACGGTTGTTGTGATCGCTTTCCGGGCTTCTTCAAACCCTGGACACCCCAACTATTTTGCTTCTCCCAATGCTTATTCTTTTCCCAGCCCTTCCAGTTCTGTTGGACTTGCTGATGGGGTACTGTTTGGTGGTTCCATTGATTCCCTTTCCAACGATTTTGCCTGTAGTCATTCCTCCAACCTGAGGGTACACTTCGGTAAAAAGATGGACTCCCTCGATAGTGGCCCCAACCTGAATCATAGTTATGCGAGCGGTACCACTGCCCTTCCCACGGACGCCACCACCAACCACCGTAGAAAAAAATGTCCGCGTCTACGCCAGGGACAGCATAGACATTCGTCTCCGGTATCACTACCAGTTCCGGTGGTCCGCCAAATACGATGGGCGGCAGGGAAATACCAACGTTTACATTTACCCTGGCCATCGTTGGAACAGGTAATACAAGTACCAACGCCAAAAGTATTGTTCCCAAAAATAATTTTTTCATTTTATAGCCTCCTATTGCACGACGATTTCAAAAAGAACTCTCATGTTTGCCTTTGCCGCTTTGGAGTAAATCTCTTTAGGCGCCGCTTCGTATACTGCCGGGTTTGTTTCGCCATAGCCGATTGTGGAAAGCCTGTCCGGCGTAACGATGCCTTCGTTAACGAGATATTCCTGAACAGCTCTTGCTCTTCTTTCGCTTAACTTCTGGTTGTACTCTTCAGTGCCGGCAGCAGAGGTATATCCTGCAATGCGGATTTGAGCTTTAGGGTTATCTTTCAGAATCCGGATATTCCTTTTCAGGATTGTCTGCGCTTCCGGTTTAAGTGTCGACTTATCGAAATCGAAATGTACGTCCTCAAAAGCAAGAACAATGATCTTCGGCTCAACTGCGGCGACCATAACCTTTTCCTCGACCTGTGGTTCAGACGCAAGGATGACGACCTTCTCCGGCACAGGTGCGGGTTGGGCTATTGGTTCGTTCTTCGCCACAGGCGCGGGCTTTGCCTTGCCACCGAACGCAAAAACTATTCCAGCAGTAACTCCAATATTATGATAGGTCTCCTGGAAAATCTCGCCAACCATATAATCCTGAACATCGAATCTAAGAGCGATATTATCCGCCAACCATAATTTCACTCCTACACCAACATTAAAAGCAGCCATATCCCCGCCATTCGATATCGATGGATCATTATGGACTCCTCCGAAACCGGCAACGATGAAGGGGTTGAATATACCATCGGGAATTATGTGAAGGACGGCATCAATATGATAAAAATAAAGGTCCTCTCTATCCATGGGATATCCGAACTGTCCTTCCGTGTTATTCATTTTTGCCGTGTCATCAACGTTAGTCCTGATAAATGCCCCGGCGACTTCAACACCAAAATATCTCGTGAAATTGTAGCCAAGCCGTCCGCCAAATACGGGCGCGTCTTTCAAATTCTGACTGTCCTGGAAGAAATTGTACCCGGCGAACGGATTCACTTCAACTGATCCTGCCCTTATCTCGGAGCGAGCGGACAAGGGTAGTAAAATAACAAAGGCAGCTATTATCATAACTGCACGATACATTGATTTCATTGTATATCCTCCTTTATATTGTTTCGTTTTGCTGTTAACCCCTACGGCTCTTGTAAAAAAGCCGCAGGGGATATCTCTGTGTCCAAAGAACGAGGCTTTGCAGCAAGGCAAAAAGGAGACAGCCTGAATTATGAAAAACAACCTGTCTTCCCTTTTGCCTGCTTTCATACCAAATACCTCAAGCCTACTTAGTCGCAAGTTGGTGAATAAGCAGGTATAGGCCCAACGGGCGGCACAAACGGTTGACCCGGCACGGAAACGACATTAGAATCGAATACAAACGCGCCAGCCGTATATGCCCCGGCCAACAATCTACCGCACGAGGTTGCGCCGGTCTGCATCGTGATACTTGCAGCGGCCAGTATGTTGCCCTGAAATTCAGAGTACGCTCCAAGCGTCGCTGAAGTGCTGACCTGCCACCAGACGTTGGAAGCCACGGCGCCTCCGACCAGGAGGATACGACTGCGTAAATTAGCATTGGTGGCAGCAGCCATGCCGAGCGTGCTCGATGACTGGAAGACGAAGATAGCACCCGAATCGCCCAGGGCGTCGAGCGTGAGATCACCCGTTATCATAATCGACGTTAAGGATTGATAGACACCGGGAGTGAAATAGTTGTCCCCGAGCACGAGAGCGGTCGCGGTCGGAGCTCCTAAAGTAGTGCCGGCAGGTAGATTTGTGGCCCCTCCTAACGAACCGGCGGCTGGGGGCCCGGCCGGAGGAGTGATGCTGAGAAACGTTGCCAGCAAATCGGCCTTAATAGTGGCCATATTGCTTCCTGGATCATAGAGGGCACTGATTACCATGTACCCGGTAATGTCTGGAGGGGAACCTTCGCAAAGACCAAAAGTTCCGGCAGCAAGAACGGATACAGCATTACACGTAGAAGTTGGATCCAGCACTGCATCCCCGCTAATGACGGTTAAAGGCATAAGTGGGGTGTTGGTAACCCCGGCGGTAGCCACAATCGCGAATGGTGCGGCCAATCCAAGGTTTACTGGACCTAACGCGGCGCTCACGGTCAAAATTGCTGGTTCAGCAATCTCGGCGCCTATATTGGCAGTGATGGTCGATGTGCCGATGAAAAGGCCGAGAGCGAGGCCGTGCGACCCGATTGAGGCAATGAGAGGGGTGCCTGTTCCCCAGGTGGCATCCAGTGTCCTGTCGCTGGTTGTCCCATCGCTAAATGTTTCAATCGCCTGATATTGTTTATTACCACCAACCAGTACCGAGGCCGTTGCAGGTATTACCTCAAACGACACTAATGTTGCGGCGGTCACTGTCAAATTGGCTGTCGCGACCAAAACCGGGCCGACAACAGGCGTAAAAGTGGCATTGATGACGACCGGTACGCCAGGGGTTACAGTGACTCCGGTAGCGAGGCCGGTGTTCAATCCGACTGAAGCGTCTGCGGAGCTGGTGCCGCTTGTAGACCAAGCGGAGGTCGTTGTCCTGTCCTGGAATGTCCCATCGCTAAATTCCTCAATCGCCGCAAATTGTTGGGTACCACCAACCGGTGTTGAGGCAGTTAGAGGCGTCACCTTAAATGATACCGATTTTGCGGCGGTCACTGTCAAGGTTGCCGGTGTCGCGATCTGGGCGCCGAAAGTGGCGGTGATGGTAGATGTGCCGGTGGCTACACCGGTAGCGCGGCCTTTGGTCGGCGAGCCTGAGAGGTTGTCGATTGTGGCGACGGCAGGGGTGCCTGTACCCCAGATGGAGGCCGCTGTCCTGTTGAAGGTTGTCCCATCGCTAAATGTTTCAATCGCCTCATATTGTTGTGTACCAGAAACTGGTACTGAGGCCGTTGCGGGCGACACCACGAACGACACCGATGTTGCGGCATTCACGATCAAATTGGCTGTCGCGGGCGAGTGCGGGCTGGCGGCGAAAGTGGCAGTAATGACGACAGTGCCTGATGTGACTCCGGTAGCGAGGCCGGTGTGCAACCCGATGGTGGCGTGGGCATTGCTTGACGCCCAGGTGGAGGTCACTGTCCTGTCAAAGGTTGACCCATCGCTAAATGTCTCAATCGCCGTATATTGCTGGATACCGGTAACCGGTATTGAGGCCGTTGCAGGCGTCACCTTAAACGAAACCGATGTTGCGCCGTTCACGGTCAATGTAGATGATGAGCCGGAATTGCCTTCGAAAGTGGCAGTGATGACCGATGATGTGCCGCTGACAAGGCCGGTAGCAAGGCCGGTCGCAGCACCGACTGAGGCATTGGCGGGAGTGTCTGAACTCCAAGCCGAGGATGCGGTCACATCAATGGATGATCCATCGCTATATATTGCATTCGCCTCAAATTGCTGGCTACCGGTAACCGGGACTGAGGCCGTTACAGGTGTTACCCTGATGGACATCAAGTGGCGTGCTGGTGACCAATGTCCGGTTTGACCATTACTTCCGCATCCCGTAATTAAAAAAACACTCAGGATGAATATCATAAATGCAAGACAAGCTTGCTGAACCTTAAATCTTTTCATATAACCCCCTTTCAAAAGTTATTACAATTGTTTACTCCACTACTTATCAACTTCATTCCTTCCCTCCTAAAAAACTTTTCGTAGCCTTTGTTTTGTTATAATTCGCTTCCCCAAAAAATGATAAGAACTCGCCTTGGGGCAAGATTTAAAAGTATAATAGTAGAAAAGCAAATAGCCTGCCAATAGCGGAAGCAAAATCAAAAAATTTTTATTATCCTTTAATAACGGCTTCTTATATTAATAGCAGAGAACAGCAGAAAAGTATAAAATGATTTTTTTGCCCTCAGTATTTGGTGGAACCTCAGCATGTTGAGGGGTACTTTGAAGGGAGAAGTCTTACCATGATGATTTCTCCTTTCTCATGCAGGTCCAGACAGGGAAACGTAATTAATGTGTAAAGAAAAAGGGAACAGGCTGAATTTTGAGAAGCAACCTGTCCCTTTATCCTAATCTAATTTTGCTTTTACACAACCTCATGCCTTACTGATCCACCGTCTCAAATTCCCATTTATAGCTACAGCCAAGTGGGGTGCTGCCCACGGCGCTCTTGGCATACTTGGTAATAGTCGCCGTATACTTGGTACCCTTCTCGAGATCTGTTGTTGGCTTAAAGGTCGCTATTGTGTTTGTGAGATCCATGGCGACGGTACCTTCTATGCTGACTCCGGGGCGGTCATTATCATAGAGCGTAAACGTGACCACCTGTGGGTCGGCCTGATTGGTATATGCGATCGTCGTCGAATCCATCGCCTCACTGAAGTAAGCCGTAATCGTTGTGTTGATCGGCACATTCACGGCATTATTAGCGGGATCTGACGAATTCACCTTGGGTCCCCCTTCACCACATGTTCCGGGGAGGACATTATCGAATTGGGCTCCTACCAGCGCTGCCTCATCACTTTTACCGCATCCTGCAATTAACAAAACACCCAAGATTAACATAATCAATGCAAAATAAGTTTGCTGAGCCTTAAATCTTTTCATACATTCTCCTTTTAAAAGTTATTAAATTTACAATTGTTTATTACTAATATTCTAGTACTTATCCCCCTCATTATATCTCCTTAAAAAACCGAGTTGCCGGCGACGACCAAAGTCTCGGTATCTCCGTAATGATCACGCCTCCGACTTCCTGAACAGGGCCTAAAGGCTTAATATCAACTTGATCCGTATTAATTAAGGGCCGGCCTCCCGGCGGGTCTCGGTAAGAGACAATATTATCAACAATTGTGATTAACCCCCGGAACTCCCATCCTGTATTTACTGTATGGCGCTTGAAAGTGAACAGATCCAGCCAGAAATTGCCTACTCGCTTTACATTTAATGTGCTGGGCAAAATTTGGTAAGCCGTACACCGGTCCTTACTCTCGATGCATTTTTGAATGCCGAGATCCAAATCCTCCTTTTTAATAGGCTGAAAAGGGATTCCTCTGCCCGGCGGAACTTTATCGGCGACACTGATAAGAGTAAAATTCAGAAATATTATGGGGAATAAAACAAGAATGATGGACTTGGTAAGTCGACGATAAATCCCTTCCGGCTTAGATATAATTACTTTTTTTTTGTTTTGGGAAATCATCCTATTAACCTCTAACCAGGTAATTGCAAATGGCTTGCCAATAGCGGAGGGAAAATCATATTTTTGGATTCATCATTTAATAACAGGTGGTTAGATTAATAAAAAAGAAGTCATAAAAGTATGCAATGATTAGTTTGGCCTCAGTATTTGGTGGAGCCTCAATATGTTGAGGGGTACTTTAAAGGAAGGTGAACAATCTAATACCATTTCGCTTTCAAAGGATAACGAGGCGGCAAGAAGGAGGCGACGAAGCGTATTATACATACGTTGAGGAAGCCGACAACGATGCCAACAAAGTTAGCCAAGGAAAGCGAATTGGTATAACGGGCTGTTCAAATACCCTAAGGGGCACGCCGAAGGTTCAGACGCAAGGCGCGCGAGGATCGAGCAGCGGAGCGTACTTCAGTCGTACGTGAGCAGCGAGAGCCGAAGCGCAACGCAGCAGACGAGCCTTTTGTAAAGCCTTCGGCTTTTTCCGGCAATGAATGAGATTAAACATTATTGCGCCTCCCTTAAGGGAATGCGCCCCCAGTCAACAGCCTGCTAATCTTGTTCTTTTGTCTCCGGCCTTACCATCCCGAGCTTATGCAGCCTCGCTCTTAAGGTGCTCGGATG
>PLMV01000164.1 GCA_003141615.1 Syntrophaceae bacterium | reverse complement strand
ACAGGGTGAGCTGGGCGGCCAGCTATCTAAAGATTTTGGTTTTGACACTTCCGTTAAGGTTAAGGATGAGATCGTCAAGGCTTGGGCTGATGCGCAGGACTTATGGAGGATATTTAACCGTCACCGTGCCGATGTGGCGCAAGGCGCCACCGGCACCAGTGAAACCCGAAAGTTTTGGATGCTGCCTCTTTTGAGTCTTCTGGGTTATGAACTGGAACTGAGCAAAGCTGAAAATGTCAACGGCAAAACCTACGCCATAAGCCACCGGGCAAAATATTTGGACGCTTATCCCGTCCACATCATGGGTTTTAACGACAGCCTGGACAAAAAGCGCGAAGAATCCGGCCCCCGCATGTCGCCCCATGCCCTTGTGCAGGAATATTTGAATCTTACAGAACACCTGTATGCCATCGTCACCAACGGCGTTCAGCTTCGCCTGCTTAGAGACAGCAGCCGCCTTATCAAGCTTTCCTTTATTGAGTTTGATCTGGAAGCAATGATGGAAGAAGAGCAGTATGCCGACTTTGCCGTCATGTACCGGCTCATCCATGCCACGCGCATGCCGGTAAAGATGGATGCAGGAGCGGAGAGCCTCATTGAAAAATACCATCAGGACGCCCTCGATTCCGGTTCACGCATCCGCGACGGATTGAGCGCCGCCGTCAAATTTTCCATTGAGTCCCTGGCCAACGGCTTTTTAAAACACCCAGGCAATGACGTTCTGAGGGAAGAATGCGCTGGCAAAGAGCTTACCGGAGACAACTATTATAAAGATCTCCTTCGGCTGATTTACCGTCTCCTGTTTCTGATGGTCATCGAAGAGCGGGATTTGATTTACCCCAAAACGGCAGACCGCAAAAAACGGGAAATCTACTACAACTTTTACAGCATTGCCCGACTGCGCAAACTCTGTGAAAATAATTTTCTGGAAGAAGACCGGTATGACGATCACTGGACGGGGCTCAAAAATACCTTTCGCTTATTTGAAAGTGAGGATAAAGGTCGTCATTTGGATATCAAGCCCCTTGCCGGCGATTTATTTGGTTATGATTCCATCGGTATGCTCTCGCATTGCAGCCTGGATAACCAGACCTTGCTTGTGTGTTTAAAAAATCTGAGCGTTTTTGTCCACCCTAAAACCGGCCAGAAAGTACGCGTCAATTATGCCGCTCTCAACACGGAAGAATTCGGTTCCGTCTATGAAGGCCTGCTGGAATACGCGCCGCAAATTCTTCCAGAGGATGGCCGATTCCGGTTTATCTTCGCGCAAGGCTCCGAACGTTCCGCGACGGGGACGCATTATACCCCCGACGAGCTGGCCCAGCCCCTAATCAAGCATTCACTGGATTATATCATTGCCGATAAACTAAAAGATCCGGATCGGGAAAAAGCACTGCTTTCCATCCGGGTGTGCGATGTGGCGGCGGGCAGCGGTCACATCCTGCTTAATGCCGCCCGGCGCATAGGCTTTGAACTGGCCAAGGTGCGCACAGGCGAAGATCAGCCTTCGCCTGCAGCATACCGCACCGGTATTCGGGACGCTATCAAAAGTTGCATCTATGGCGTGGATAAAAATCCGCTGGCCGTGGAACTTTGCAAGGTGTCGCTCTGGCTGGAAGCGCATATTCCAGGTGAACCGCTTAATTTTCTGGATCACCATATCAAATGCGGCGACTCCATTGTCGGCCTTGCCCACAAGGAAGAACTCTTAAAAGGCATTGCTGATGAAGCTTTTATAAAAGTTACTGGCGATGATCCCGACGTTGTGAAACGATTGGCCAAACGCAACCGCGAAGAAATAATAAACAAAAAGCAGGTGCCTCTCAAATTTGAACAGACATTAATAGATGACGTTAAAAACATTACTGCCTTATTGAACAAACTCAGTGCCATGCCCGAAAATACGCCTGCTGAAGTTGCCTTAATGCAGCAGGCCTATTTGAAGATCACCAGCGGTGCCCTCTGGTGGCGTCTGAAAAATCTGGCGGATTTGCAGACCGCCCAGTTTTTTATTTCCAAAACAAAAGAAAACGAAGCAAAACTTATCACAGATGCGACATATCGTGAATATCTGGCCGGCAAGCAAATGATCGGTCTGGATATCGGCAAGGCAACCGCCGTATCTCTGGAAAAGAAATTCTTCCATTGGTTTTTAGCATTCCCGGAAGTCTTTATGGACGGTGGGTTTGATTGTATTTTAGGCAATCCACCGTTTCTTGGTAACCGAAAGCTAAAGGGTACATTTGGAGAAACATTCCTCGATTGGGTGAGATATTATTTCGCCCCTGCGGGCGCGATTGAACTGGTGGGTTATTTCTTTCGAAGGATTTTTACAATTATCAAAGCCGAAGGCTTTCAGGCGCTTATAGCAACAAACACAATTGCACAGGGGGATGCAAGGGAAGGCAGCCTCGATGTGATTATTAAGAATGGCGGTAGTATCAACTTTGCCGTTCGTTCCATGAAATGGCCGGGTCTCGCCGCTGTTGAGGTTGCTCTTGTCAATATATACAAAGGTAAATGGAAAGGACCTTTTGTTCTTGGCAACAAGACTGTTCAGCAAATTACGGCCTATCTGGATGATGCGGAAACAGTCGGCAATCCTTCTCCGCTGCTACAGAATGCCAATAAAAGCTTTCAGGGCTCTATTATACTAGGTTTAGGATTTGTTCTTGAACCGCACGAGGCAGCCACGCTGATTGAAAAGAATTCTAAAAATAAAGAGGTGCTCTTTCCTTATCTTAATGGTGAAGATCTAAATACCAATCCCAACCAATTGCCCAGTCGCTGGGTTATCAATTTCTTCGATAGGCCAGAGGATAAATGCAGGGACGAGTATTCTGATTGCTTTGAGATTTTGGAGCGATTAGTAAAACCGGAAAGACAAAGAGTTGATGAAAAAGGACATTATACTCTTCGTAAGCCTCTTCCGGAAAAATGGTGGATACACGCGGATAAGCGCCCAAAACTTTATCTCACTATTAAGCAACTGGATAGAGTGATGGTTTCTTGCAGGGTATCGAAATATGTAAATCAATCTTTTGTTAACATAGGACCTATTTTTGATGTTGCAACCTCTGTAGTTGCAAGAAGTGAATGGTGGGAATATTCTTTGTTACAAAATTCTCTACATGAAAGTTGGGCATGGAAATATGCATCAACATTAGAATCAAGGATTAGATATGTAAATGTTGACTGTATTGATACTTTTCCTTTTCCTCAAAGCCCAAACCAACAGCACATTATAGAGTTAGATAATACAGGCAAAAAATACCATGAATACCGTAGTCAATTAATGCTCAAAATGCAACTCGGCTTAACGAAAACATACAACCAATTCCACAATAAGCAGTTATCCATCATCAATGATGTTTTAACGGACAATGAAATAGCAAAGAAATATGGAAAGGAAACACTGAATCTCTGGAAGCATCTTCAGCGGACGAAAGATACATGTTCATTTAATGAAGCGGTGGAAGGCATATTCGAGTTGCGTCGCCTGCATAAGGAAATGGACGAGGCAGTCCTCAAAACTTACAGCTGGACGGACATCAATCTTAACCATGATTTCTACGAAATGGATTATCTGCCGGAAAACGATCGCGTTCGCTATACAATTTCGCCTGTCGCTCGCCGCGAAATCCTGAAGCGCCTCCTGCAACTCAATCACGAAATCCATGATAAGGAAATCGCCGCCGAGCAACAAACCGCACCCGCATCAAAACCAAGAAAGGACAAAAAACAGAGCGGAAACGATAACCAGTCATCGATTTTTTAAAACTTGAAAATGGATTATACATGGTAACAAACACAGAACAACCTGACCTTTTTGAAACAGCCGAAGCGAGAACCCTCCTGGATCAACTGCTGACGGATTCCCGACTTTACACGCAAACCAAAGATTACAAAAATCTGCTTGATTTTGTTGTAAAGTTACGCAATTTCGCGCCGTTTAACGCCATGCTTTTACAAATACAAAAGCCGGGGCTGACCTATGCGGCATCGGCCAAAGACTGGAGGGAACGATTCAACCGCACCCCGAAGCCAAACGCCCGACCTCTTTTAATCCTTTGGCCCTTCGGCCCAGTAGCATTTGTATACGACGTAATGGATACTGAAGGCGATCCTCTGCCAGAAGATGTGGCCACCTTTTTTGCACACGGTCTCATTGACACCGACCAGATAAATGACTTCATTCCGCTGGTGAAAAAAAATAATATTCAATGGTGCTGGATGGATGCAGGCGATGGCAATGCCGGAGGGATCAAGGTAATACGGCGAGCCGACAAAGACAACAAATATACGTTATATCGAATAGACATCAACCGCAATCATGAGCCTGCCGTGCAGTTTGTATCCCTGACGCACGAATTGGCACACCTGTTTTTAGGACACCTTGGCCCAGACAAAGTTCTGCGTGTACCCGAACGGCCGCAGATACTATTAAAACAGCGTGAACTAGAATCTGAATCGGTGGCTTACCTCGTCTGCGCGCGCAACGGTATAAAATCCAAATCAGAGACGTATCTTAAATTTTATGTTGATAACAATACAACCATAGACAATTTGGATATTTATAATATTATGCGCGCAGCTGGACAAATCGAATCAATGCTCGGCCTGACTTTTAATACGAAGTTCGATAAACACATAGTAAGAAATAAAAGGATTTAGTGATGAAAATCTTATTTGATGAACTCGGTAAAACTATTCCACCACATAGCATAACAGATAGTATAAAAAAATTTAAACCCAGCTATACTGAGACCGTTAATGCTATTATCAAAAGATCTGAAAATAATCCACACAAACCTGAAGCGGTAAACATCAGCATGCGGGCCTAAGCAATTTCTAATTTATTTCGTCATTCCCACACAGGCGAGAATTCAGAAAATAAAATTGTCATTGCGAGCCATCTCTCAGATGGTGTGGCAATCTTTAACGGCATGTGTTATTCCCGTGAAGACGGGACTTTTTATTTCCCGCTTTTCTCGTGTGCCCCTATAATGACCCCACGGTGCCCTTTAGGTTATTTAGGGTGTCCGGTAATCAAGTGCCCGTTTTCCCCTCTTTCGTAAAGAGGGGCGAGGGGAGTTTTTGTCATGTCGAATCGCAAGGAGACATCTTGCCTCACTTTTTTAACCGACAACTCTTTGTTTTTTCTTGCAATATCTTAAAGATATTGTAATATTCATCAAACATAATTAAAAAACTGTAAACTGATAACTTAAATTTTAAGACCTGACCAAAATTATCCAAAAGAAAGGTGCGTTGCCTTATTAATGGAGAATAGAAAGCACGATTTTATTGTTTCAGACTTTAGAGGTGTAACCCCCGTTATAATGCCGATGAAGAAAAACATTCCGCGCTATTTAATGGAAGGTAACAATAATAATGATCTTCACATTTCACCAAGCACACGCTTTCAAGGTAGCAAACGAAAAATTCTCCCTTGGCTTCATGAAATATTCGGCGATCTCCAGTTCAATACCGTTTTGGACGCTTTTGGTGGCACTGGTTGTGTAAGCTACCTTTTGAAACGAATGGGGAAAAAAGTTACTTTTAATGACTGCTTTCGATGGAATTACATCTTAGGCCAAGCGATAATCTCTAATAATTGCGTTACAATAAGCGACAACGATATTAATCAAATTCTCTCTCCCAGGGACGATTATCCATGGGGGAAAGTGGTTAGTAATAACTTTAAAGATATTTATTATTTAGATTCAGAAAATGAATGGATTGATACAGTAACAACAAATATACTTGAGTTATCCGGATACACTAATAAAATTTTACGCTATAAAAAAGCATTAGCTTTTTATGCTTTGTTTCAAGCTTGTTTGGTGAAGCGACCTTTTAATCTATTTCATCGCAAGAACCTCAATCTACGTCTTCGCGATGTGCCGCGTAGCTTTGGAAACAAGACCACTTGGGACAAACCGTTCGCTGATTGGTTTCGCCTGTTTATTGAAGAAGCAAATTGCTTGGTGTTTAGTTCACAAAATATATGTCGCACTATTAATAGTGACGTGTTCAAAATTAATCCTTCCTGTTATGATATTGTATATCTCGATCCACCTTACGTCAAAAAAGCTAGGGAAAGAAGTAGCACAAAATACTTGAGATATTATCACTTTTTAGAAGGACTGGCGACTTATCATTCGTGGGCAGATCGTATTGATTTTTCTACACGAAATAGAAGAATGAAAGAAAGTTGTAAAGAAATACCATTTACACCGAATAAGGTTATTGATAGCTTTGATCAACTATTTAAAAAATATGAAAATTCAACAATTGTAGTATCATACAAGGCTGGCGGTATACCTTCTGTGGATACCCTTAAAAGGTTACTAAAAAAATATAAAAATAATGTAAGATTAATTACTAAACCTTATACTTATGCACTTAACAGACAAAATGGTGATAAAAAACTTAACCGAGAATGCGTTCTGATAGGAGAATGACATGGATTGGCCAAAGCACATTAGTGTAGATAAAAGAATTGTGCAGATTCTCAGTGGAAGCACCTATGAGAATTATCCCAAGGCTGTCAGGGAGCTTATCACAAATAGTTATGATGCTGATGCCACAGAAGTTAGAATAACTTTTGATGAGCTCAAGCAAACCATAACAGTTTCTGATGATGGTACAGGCATGAGCGAAAATGACTTGGACTTGTATTTTCGTATTGCTGGCCGTCACCGTGAAAAGACGCCTCAGACCAAGAGCGGACGCGATATAGTTGGACAATTCGGTGTAGGCTTCTTAGCCATATTTCCATTCTGCAATGAATTTCGAATTGAGTCTAAAAGGAAGGGCACCGATGAAGTCGTATTCGCAAAAATACCTACCGCGAGGTATTTCACGGTAGAAAACCGTTTGGTAGATGTAAACAAAATCGAAATTGAAGGTGGTACGAAAGCCGGGAAAGCAGCTGACAAAGAAAGAAGCTATACTCTTATAGAATTGAAGGGTTTTACAAAATTAACAGAAGCATTTTTTAGTAAGGAATATGGATTAAGGGCGAAAAAAAACAGTGTTGCTAAGTATGATGGCTTCCGAAGATTGATCTGGCAGCTTGAAGAAGATTTACCACTTAGATATGAAGATACGACAATTGAAGAAATCATAGGACCAGCCAACGGTGCGCCTATGCGCGTGTTTGCCAATGATAAGGAACTGCTGAGAAGAACATATGGAAAAACCATCTTCGAGAAGCATCAAGGTTCATACCAAAAATGTGGAAGAATTAAATTTCGTTATGTAATCCTGACGGCCTATAAATCTGTGCAACCAGCAGAGGCGAGGTTTCTCAAAATTAGAAATTTGAATATTGGTGTTGGGGACAGAACTGATTTTGGTAGTGGGACCCGCTCAAGGGTACATCAGTTATCAGGTGAAGTATATATTCTGGAGGGTTTAAATGACCTTATTGCTGTAAACCGTGACCAATTTAATTACAGTGCCGATTATGAAGATATGAAAGAATTTTTTGCGACAAGGCTTAGAAGGATATCCGGACAATTAGAAGAGCTTCATGATTTAGATGGACTATCTTCAAGGAATGAAAGCTTCTCGCGGGTTGGTAATGTCAAGCTCCTAGATCCTGACAAGATGCGTAAGATGGTGAATAGGTTGGGACAAAGTGGTTTCACAGTTAAGACTGCATCCAACGTGGGGAGAGCAAGTAATGCGTCTATTGAAGTAGACAGAGAAAATAAAACGATCACGCTACCTGCGAAATCTGATACCTTATATGGGAAAGTTGAAGTGCATGGTATTACTTACACGCTTAAGCTTGATGCATGGGATTGGCACACAGAAAAGCTATTCCCCGCTTGCCGTGTTGAAGGACTTACTATTATCATAAACCGGACATATCCCCTTTTTCAACAAAGGAAATATACGGATATTTTTGTTAAGCTTCACATGCTGCTCATTGAAGCATATGGTAAAGGAACGCTGCCACGAAATTCCTATGTGAATATTATTAATAAGATACTAATTTATTTTAATGATTATACAAAAGGAGATTAGAATGAAAATCATAAGTGTTGAAGTTAAGAACTATAGAAGCTTAAAGGATGTAAAAGTTGGCTCATTCAAAACGATCAACATGCTTTATGGCTATAATAACACTGGGAAATCAAACTTCCTCCGATTTATTGAGCAAATTTTCAGCCGAAAGGGAAGAATTGAAGAAATCACATACGACGAAAATGGAATTACGAGAACAGAGCGAAGACGGCAAGTATTTGGTTGGTGGGAAGGCGAATTTAATCATAGTGCTTTCATGTTTACCGACGATGATAAAGATTCAAAAATAACCTTCAAAATCTTGATGGAAATAAAGCATAGTGAGTTGGGAAAACTTAAAGAAAAACTTATGAAAGATTATCTTAATAAAAGTCACGATAGCGCTACTATATGCCTTGAGGGTGAAATTAGTTCCGTCACATCTACTGATTCAAAAATACTACTTACAAAGGTAATGGTAAACAGGAAAATGGCTTACGATTTTGCTGCGGCGCAAGGAACGAACAATTATTTCCCGTCGTCGAAAAGCCTGATAGGGCAAGCGGAACCATTGAATTCCTTGTTAGCTATTTTTAATGATTGTGTTCTTTTCCTTAGCAATGATCGATATCTTCTCGATGAGAAAGAACAACCTCGCATATCTGAAGAACTTTCTGCGCAGAATGCTAAGAATTGGCTTTTTGAGTATTACATGGATTCTCAAAAACACGATAGCTTCGAAAAATTTATTTCTTTCATTAAGAAATATCAGTGTGAACACAAAGTAGAACCTGCTGCTAAAATTGCTTGGCAACATTGGCCATTGTCTTCGGGAGATATAGGCTTTAGCCGATTTGGACAAAACATTGAACTAATGCTTCGCAATGTAAAGGGGCGATTTCCGCTTGCAAGTTATGGCACTGGTGTCCAGCAGATTCTATACATACTTGCGAAACTTTTCTTTACTAAGTCCCCTATTGTTTTGGTCGAAGAAATTGAGCTGAACCTTTCACCTACATCACAGCGAGAGCTTATCATTAATATGCAGCGATTATTAGGGACTAATCAATTAAATCAATTATTATTTACAACACATTCGAATTACTTTCTCGGCCGTATTGATTTCCAAGTTTTTCAAGCAGTGCTTGACGATAAAGGATATACAGATATCAAAGGGGCGAAAATCGCCGATAAAAAACGCTTCAGTCGTCCAGACATCAATTAACTTTAACGATTGATGGCGCAGCAATTCAGATAGTGAAATGAAATAATCCATGGGCGGGCAGAGGCACGCTGTTAACTTCGCTAATTTCTGGCGAATAAGAAGTTCATTCTTCTATTTAAAGAATGGGGACACTCGATAACTAGTAGGGCGTTCCCGGGTAATGGGTGATTTGCGAAGTTTAGGTTTTAAAGAGCAAGCTAGATAATCATGAAAAACTCAAAAATGACACAGTTAGAAAATTATTTACTTACACCCCGAAATAATCATGCCAGGGAGTCTCTTATCAACAATAAGTTATTTTATGACTTAAAACTGGCTGCTGCTGAAAGAAGCTATTTTTTAAACATTTACATACCTGAAGTAGATCAAGATGGATTTGATATTATTCTTGATGATCACGATAGCCTAACTAAGATTCAGCTGAAAACATTAATGAAAAATGCGCGCACCACTAGTTGGAAGATTCACAAATCTTTATTGAGACCAAGTGAGCTATACTGTGAAGAATTGGGTTTCGAACCGTCTCCAACTGGCACTGGATATCAAGGTGGTGTTATTCTGATAGAAATAGATGCTAATAACGGGTTTGAGGTGGATTACTACTACACAGACATAATACTTTTATTAGGAATAAGAGATAAAATAATTGAACTTTCATCGCCACCAACCGAAGGTGCAATGAAAAAGTTATTTGCCAATCTTAGAAATGGCTTGTCTCATGAAAAAGTTGCCATAAACAAAAATATGTTTATTAGGGCAAAGAATCCAGCATGCCTACTTGCACTTATTGGATTGCACAATACAGAGAACACTAGTATTTGGCGCTACCATATTCAAACAATGGTCCAGCCATGCGATGAAACATCATTGGCATCACCATATAATCGTTTAAAAAAGCATATAAATAAAGAAATTGCAAAAATATCTGATGGAAGCATAAAAACAATTTCCTAAAGCGCCCCAATATTAGACCGAACATCAGGAATATTAGGTACACTACCCTTTTATAATTTTTAAAAACTATTTATCCACACCAATAAATTATTTTTTTAAGTAATATCCTTTTACCTATGCACTTTTTTTCTAATATTAGCTAATTTGACAAAAACAAAAAAATACCTAATAATTAAATTAGATGATCAGCTATGTTCATGTTGCTGGCCTATCATATTTCGCTAGGGAAACTTTTGTCCTTTCTTGTTCCGCAAGGATTAATTAATAAAATTGACAGCGCTTTGGCTTTATACTTAAAGATGAGGCTGGGGCGTTCGTCGCTCAACTTTTTAAGACCGCAAATTGTTCCCACCCATGTTATTTTATTGCAGGGAAGGTATTTTAAGGGGATTGTAACCCCCATTAATTCTTCCCTGCACCCATCAAAAGATCTCCCTATAGTTTATTATTTCTTTTTTTTCAAAACCAACTAGCGGTGCCTTCTACACGAAAGTTCTCTGCCATGCCTTCGGCAACAAAGATTTTTTTCTCTTTTTTTTCTTCGGTGAAAATCTTTATCGTTACAAAAATATTCTTCTAAAAAGCGCGAACAATATTTTCGCAATCCCCTCCGGGCATGGCATAGAAGCGCCTTCGGCTCTTTCGTGCTCTTTGCACCGCCTTTTTGTGAAGTTGGTTTTTCAAAATGTTTTTAGAGAGAAAACCATTTAACGAAAGGAGAAAAAGAAAATGAAAGTTTACGAAATTATCACGAACAGGATTATTGAGAAGTTGGAAGAGGGGATAATTCCCTGGCATAAGCCTTGGCAATCTGTCGAAGGTATGCCGAAAAACCTGATTTCTAAAAAAGAATATCGGGGAATAAATGTTTTTATGCTTGCGGTTCAAGGATATGAAAGCCCTTACTGGTTATCTTTTAAACAAGCTCAAGAATTAGGCGGGAATGTAAAGAAAGATGAAAAGGGCACACCTGTTGTTTTTTGGAATTGGATAAATCAAATTGACGATGAAGAAAAAGAAAAAAATGTTCCCTTTATGAGATATTACACTGTTTATAATGTTGCCCAATGTGAAAATCTTGATACAAGCAAAATCCCTTCTATTCCTGCGATTCATAATGATTTTGATCATATTGCGGAATGCGAGGCTATTATTGCTAACATGCCTAATTGTCCCGAAATTCAACAAGGGAAACAAAGAGCATCTTACAATCCTTTAAGTGATATTGTCAGCATGCCCCGCTTTGATAGTTTTGACACTGCCGAAGAATATTACTCAACATTATTTCACGAAACTATTCACGCCACCGGCCACCAAAGCCGTTTAAATCGACTTAACAATAATGTTAGCCGTTTTGGCAATGGTGAATATTCCAAAGAAGAGCTTGTGGCGGAAATGGGAGCAGCTTTTCTTTGTGGCTTTGTCGGAATTGAAAACATAACGCTTAATAATAGCGCTGCCTATATTCAAGGTTGGTTGAAAGCTCTTAAAGACGACAAAAAGCTTGTAATTATGGCAGCAGCACAGGCGCAAAAAGCCGCTGATTATATTTTAATGGTTAATAAAGAGACCAATTAATTATTTAAAGCTGAGCTATCGGCTATACGGGCGGAAAGGCGATATTATGAATAAGAATAAATCAACATCATGGACAGAGGCAACAACAGATTTTGAAAGAGCATTAATTGGACTTTTCTCATGTCTAAATTCCGGGAAAAATTCGTGGATTGAAATCCAAAAAAATGGAGAACAGGATTTTCCTATTAAAATAAGCAATCCGGCGCTTGACGATCCTTTTAACTGGACAATGGCTTACGGAGTCCCGCGAAACGAGGAAGAAATGGAGAAACATAAATATCTTAACGATACGGAAAAAGACCTTACTTACAACTGGTATGCAGCATTCAGCGACCTTAAAGCTGCAAAATTATATCAAAATACAGGAAAGATTACACGAAAACTATTTAACGGAATGGGCATTTGCACACCTGTAAAAATGGCTGACATAGATGCATGGAGAGCAAAACAGGGCAAAGAGCCATTCGGCTATTCGTGGGTAACGTATTGGAAACCGAAAGACAATATTCCTTATTGGATAGCGGCAGATATTCAAGAAGTATTTGTTGTTTGTTACAATGACGGCTTGGCTAATAAAAAGGAGTCCTATCTAAAGACTGCGGAGTTACTTCATAAACTTGCAGATAAAAAATAATTCTTACGCTGAGCTATCGGCATGACGGGCGGAAAGGGAATATTATGAATACTTACATCATTGATAAAAGCATTAAAGCGGCGGTTATCGAAAAACACTTTTCTCAACTATCATGGCTGATCAAGGCAATCGGAAGAGACGAAACCAAAAACAAGGCGTTAGCTTATATACATATTGCCGACGGCATTTATTATACTTGCGATGGCCATCGGTTACACTGTTTTTTGCCTGATTATGATGAATTGCCGACATCTTTTAATTTGCCTGACGGCGAATATAATCTTGTGACTGCCAATAGAAAGCAGATTATTTTGCAGTCCGTTGACGAACCGGCGACATATCCTAATCTCAACGTAATTCTAAATTACCGGCGTTGTAATGGTGTGCCTGCTTATTTTTTCCGATCCACAACATCTCATGATCTGAGCTTATTAAATCACCATATTATCAGTAATACAGGGCAATGCTATGATCTGGATTATATTAGAGACGCTGCATTTGACGGGACCATTACGTTTGACCGCATGGGACTTGGTGAACTAGATGGTTTAGTTTTTGGGTGTAAAAATCAATTTGCAGTGGTAATGCCGATAAATTTATACGCATAAAAAACATAGCTGCGCTATCGGCTATACGGGCAGAAAGAGGTTTATAATGATTATATCTGTAAAACCTTGTGAGAATTGTGGCGCCAGTGAAGTATCTGATTTCCGGGAGTACGATGGATGCCTCGGATACGAGGCTATAATATGCAAAAAGTGCGGTTATATATACGATCATAGTGGAGCACATTCACCTGATAAGGAAGAAAATTTCTCTGAATGATAGTTTATTTTTACACCAGGGCTGAGCAAACCAAGGCGCTTGCAGGGAAGAAGTATTAAGGGAGTAATAACCCCCTTTTTCTTCCCTGCACCTATCTTAAACATCCCCCATCATGGCTGGCTAAAACCGGATTTCTCCGGTTTGTCCGGCCAAACAGCACCGGAGGATAATGATTTATGTCAATACTATTGCTATTAATCAATATGACCTGAGCACGTCGTTAAACTGCTTACGTATTTATTTTTATAAGGAAGACCCGCCCTACTTGAGGTTGGGATAGACATGAAAAGGCTGTGAGCATATTTGTGATTCTATCCGCTGAAAAAGTGTGCCGCTTATTCCGCTATCGCTCCGAGGCTTGCAGCACTTCGCTTGCCGCTTCATAAGCAACACACATATTCAGCTAATCACAAATACAGCCATTTCACGCCTATCCCGTCTATTGTTCCCACCCTGTTATTTTTTATTTTGCAGGGAAGGTATTTTAAGGGGATTGTAATCCCCGTTAATTCTTCCCTGCACCCATCAAAATATCTCCCTACGTTTTACTAAGAGTTTTCTTATCGGACACAGGAACATTCAGCACACAGTCAGATACACCGCCGCCAATCCGGCGCGGTTTGAAAGGCTTTGGCGATAGCCTCTTATCATAAACCAAGCTGGCTGTGCGAACCGAGACGCACCAGATCGAGATGCTCATCGTCGGGTTTGCGGTAAATAAGTATGAGATCGGGCTTGACATGGCAGTCACGATGATCTGACCATTCACCAATAAGCGGATGGTCAACATTGCTTTTTGGTAAAGGCATATCGGCGGCGAGTAAATTCACGATCTTCATCAAGGCGGCGTTGATGATTTTGCTGTGCCGCCCTGATTTTTCCCGTTTGTAGTCACGCTTAAAGCGGGCCGTGTATCTAATCTTCCGCATTGAGTTTCTTAAGCAGGCGGTCAGGGGTTCCTGCTGTAGTAAGCTTGCCGCGACGAGCGGCCTTCATGGCCTCAATAGTTTCGTCATTGGGGATGAGAGGCTCAAAAGGCAACGCCTTTTCTTTTGCAATGCGAATCATCATCATGCGGAAAGCATCCGAAACGGTAAGCCCGATAGAAGCAAGCACCGCTTCGGCTTGTGCCTTAACGTGATCATCAATACGCGCACGGACAACTGGGTTTGTAGCCATAATAATTACCTCCATTGGGCTACAATGTAGCACAACAAGGAGATAAGGTCAAGTATTTTTTAATAAGGCTTTGTATTTGGACCAAATCTTCTCGGTAGCCCAACCCTTCCCCTTTTCTGCTTATTACAAACGCTAGTTTCCGGCGCCAAGCTACATCTGATTTCCCACCCTGCTTGAGGTTGGGATAGACGTGATAAGGCTGTAAGCATAATTTGTGATTCTATCCGCTGAAAAAGTGTGCCGCNNTGCCGCTTATTTCGCTATCGCTCTGGGCTTGCAGCACGTCGCTTGCCGCTTCATAAGCAACACACATATTCAGCTAATCACAAATACAGCCATTTCACGCCTATCCCATTCATTATTCCCACCCTGTTATTTTTTTATTGCAGGTAAGGTATTTTAAGGGGATTGTAATCCCCGTTAATTCTTCCCTGCACCCATCAAAATATCCCCCGATGTTTTATTATTTCTTTTTTTTCAAAACCAACTAGCGGTGCCTTCTACACGAAAGTTCTCTGCCATGCCTTCGGCAATAAAGATTTTGATATTTGTTTTTTTTATTCATTATTTTTCTTCGGTGAAAATCTTTATCGTTACAAAAATATTCTTCTAAAAAGCGCGAACAATATTTTCGCAATACCCTCTGGGCATGGCATAGAAGCGCCTTCGGCTCTTTCGTGCTCTTTGCACCGCCTTTTTGTGAAGTTGGTTTTTCAAAATGTTTTTAGAGGGAAAACCATTTAACGAAAGGAGAAGGAAAAAAATGAATAACAGGATTTTGGGGAATGCAATTGTGTTAGCGAGGAGGATAGCAAAAGTTTACGGACGCAATGTTTACGTTACAACCGGCATGAAAGGATTTGAGGTTTACGAAAAAAAGCCTCAGTTTTGCAAAAGATTTTATGTTGTCGGAGAATCCGGCATTGTTTGTCTGGTAAATAATACGCTCGGGCGCAGATAATAAATTCTTATTGGCTGACCTATCGGCATGACGGGGAGAAAGAAGGAAATTATGGAATTAATGACAAAAGAAATAACTCATAAAGCGCAAGGACAATATCCTTTGGGTAGTGATATGGATAATCAACTTATTATTGCGAAGTTCTTTGACCCGTGCGGGACATGGACTTGGTATTTAATGAATCAAGACCCGGATGATTCTGATTATTTGTGGGGCATTGTAAAGGGTAATGAAATAGAAGTCGGGAGTTTCAGTTTATCAGACTTGCAAAATTATAAAGGTTCTCTTGGAATAGGTATTGAAAGAGATTTGTATTTTATGCCTATCAATGCAACTGAATTATGGAATAAACTCTTAAGAGGGGAGTACATATAATTTAATGCCCTGAGCATGGCGTAAAACTGCTCAACAAGTATTTCATTATACCCCTCTGCCAGCGATCCCGGCCGGCACGGCTATTTAACCTTCGGGACTTATACGACCTTCGGTTTGATAGCCGGTAATACACTTGTGGTTATTATTTTTTATAATTAATTTGTTTATTCACTCACTATCTGCCTGGCAAATAATGCGTTCGGGCGTAGATAATAAATTCTTTTTGCTGACCTATCGGCAAAACGGGGGAAAGGAAAATTTTATGGCAAAGCATAATCCGCGAATAATAATAGAGGTAAGGGGAGGGGTAGTGCAATCAGTATATTCAGATACGGCCAAAGTCAGTGTTGCAGTTTTGGATTACGATGAGATAGCAACGGAAGATGCTACTCCTGAATTCATAAAACTGGAAGCCGAAACAAAAGGAATGCTGGAAATCATATAATAGGTTCTTTGTTTATGCTGTTTTGGGTTGGTGCTCAACAGTATCTGTTTTCATTGCTGCATCTATGATCTGACCGGCTAATGAAGATGCTTTCTTTAATGTTTCATCTCTTAAATGAGCATACCTTTGTGTCATTTGGGGGGATTTATGAGTTAGTAGTTTTTGTAGTGTATAAAGATCAACTTGCCCACTTGAAGCAAGCATTGAAGCGTATGTGTGTCTTAAGCCATGCAGGACACGAAAATCATTTGGTAAACCTGCTGCCTGTTTAATAGGATTAACACGCCGCCATATGTACGTAAAGGGTTCACCGTCTGGCTTGACAAAAATATTTTCAGCGGTTTGTAAAACATTGTCTATTAATACTTTGGTTTTGGGATGATTTTCTAATACTTTTCGCGCCTGATCGTTTAAGGGTATTTTCTGGCCAACGCCTCCCTTTGGATTTCTAATCGAAATAAAACCACGCTGAAAATCAATGTCTGACCATTTCAGATTGAACAGTTCCCCGCGCCTCATGCCAGTATATAAGGCCAGTTTCATCATATCTGCAGCTTGAATATCATTTGAATTATTAATTGCTGTTAAAAGCCGCTTTATTTGTTCAGAGGTTAAATCTTCTGTTTTTAAATTGTCTACTCTAATAGGGTCAGTTTTAAAATTTAGATTCTCACATAACTGCATGGAGACCCCGAAATTAACAATACGCTTGAGCAATCCTAATACGTGTTTAACGGATTGCGGTTTCAAATTCTTTGACAGTTTAATACGCAAACGATCAACGTCAAGCTTGATAATGTCATGTGGTTCTTTATTTCCAAATTCAGGTAATAAATATTTTTGACATCTTCCCTTTTCTATATTTATAGATTTTAATTCTGACTTATGTGCTTCATACTTATCCCATAGACGTGCAATAGTCATTTTACCGGCTTCTGCCTGTTTTGCTGCTTTTACTTCATCTCTTATTTCTTTACGGGATTTACGCTTTCCATCGATTCTGGCAGCGCGGAACCTGCTTGCTCTGGAAGGTGTCATGTCATCGGCAAATTGACGGCCGACTTTTTCTTCAAAGACTTTGCCGTCTTTTTTAAAGACGATGTAAAATATTTTTTCTTTACCCGGACTGCTTATTCTCTCGCCGATACGATAGAATACACCTTTGTAATTCGTTTTGTATCTTTTCATGATACCTCCGCAGGTTGGAAAAAATTATTTCACAAAATATTATAAAGTGTGTAATATAGCTCTATAATTTATGTAGAGTTCTTTCTCATCATGTGTTCAAGGTTGGAAAAATTTATTCGTTATCAGATCATAAACCAAGTGCATCCATTTCCAACCCTATTTCCAACCTTGGTGATGAATATACAAAAATCTCACAGTAAGTCAAGGTAAATGTAACTAGCCTGAACTATTGAGATATAGTAAATGAAGGTAAATTGTTGAATGAAGAGGTAAAGGGCATGTAACGGGCTCCGAAGCCAGATGCCGCGAGTTCGAATCTCGCATCGCCCACCAAATGAAATCAAATACTTGTAAATTTATAATTTATTTTTGGTATCCACAGGTGTCTACAGATAAGTTAATCTTCTCGCAATAAAAGAGCCTTATCCGAGTGAAGTGGACGGATCTTGTATATGAAAGAAAAGAAAATTATTTTTCATTACTCAATAACTGCTATAAATACCATTATAGCAGTCTGTGCATTATATTTAGCCTTTAGTCATAATAAGCAAGTAACGGATGTTGATTTTTCATGGGAATCATCGGTTGTGGAATCTATACCCGTCGAACTTAAGAATCAGGATTCTTCTGATAATTTACTAGATATTCCATATTCCTTGTCTGTTTGGCTTAGATTAAAGATTGTAAATACAGGCTTTAGGACTTTTACAATTGATGACATTTCTGTATGGCTATCGCCATTAGAATCTGAATCATCTCCAAAATTTTTTCGTTTAGTTGGTAATCTAATAAAACCACAAAGTAACGGAAAACTAACAAACGAAGAAATAGAACTACCTATGGTTATTAAACCAGGGCACTCAAAATATTTTCTTCAGAGAATTCAAATTCCAATTTCAAAAAATGTATATTTTACATATAAGGAAAAGTTAAAAAATTGGAAAAGTGAAATTTCATTTCTTGAGTCAAAGGATTGTTCTATATTTCAAAAATACGACATATCATCAGAGGTAACCCTCGCTGGAGGACAAATAAAAAAAGCTCATCCTCAATTGTGCTACAATTAATCAATAAACGTCCGAGAATTTATCAAAATGAAGTAACGTAACTTGTGAAAAATGGTCATTTTCTTGAAAAGGCAAAGAGTCAAGTCTGCCTTTGACCGATGTTAGCTAATTTCCACCATTCCTATCTTTCCGGCGGTTGGCGATTTGTGCTCCAACAGAAATTTTAAAGATAGTGAAATTTGGCGGATGAACAAACCAAGCGGTGAGCCGATTTTTCAAAAGGTTGGATGCCGCGATAGATCATTTCCCGGTTATTACACCGCGTCCCACATTTTGTGGCCAAAATCATCTTGACACACAAGACTGGACTTCCTATACTTCACCCATGCAGGAGTTATGTCTTATCAAACAGCAGTTGTCACGAATTTACTGATAGTTTTAATCGGTTGCGGGATGACGGGATTCGGATTAGTCTTTGCATTATAAAGGTCTAATCTCATCAGGAGGTTTGTCATGAAATGGACAGGTATTTATCTTATTGGTTATGTTATCTTGGTTGGTGGCCTTCTTGCCGCGCTCTGGAAAATGGGTATTCTGGCCAGCATCGGTGTGGCATGGACATTGATCGGAGTCGTGATCGCAATCGGCATTGGCATCATGCTCGCAGTTTCCAGTAGCGGCCGCAAAGACAATATCGAAATCAACCGGAAGTGAGCGATGCCCGGAAAATAAGGCGTTACCCATTAAACGGTTCGCATAGGGGAAGCGGTTGCTGATGGCGAAAATCAAACCGTGCGCGAGTTGTTCGACACAGTCCCGCTGGTCAACCTGCATCTGGAACGGATGTTTCCGGTAAAAAATGAATGATGGGAATTTCCTTTTTCCATCCAGGCCACCACGATGAAGGCCACTACCATGAAACTGCTCAAATTATTCTTATCCTTAATAATCATCAGCGCATTGGTTATTTTATGCCATCAAATTATTTCAAATTCAATTTCCAACCAAAAGAACAAAAATGATTATGCTGAACTCAACCATGTTAAATACGGTCTTCTCAGTGTTGATGAATGGAAACGGCAAATTACCGTAATTTTTGCTGAGGAGATCAATAAGCTGTATTTGTCAAGGACGAATGAGCGGGATCTCCGAAAACATATCGAAGTTTTGTTGAATACACTTATTGATCAAGTCGACAAGAAAATCAGGGAAGGGAACTCAGGCTCCGCGAAGGGTCGGGTCAAACAATCCTTTATAAATATTTTTATCAATTTGGAAGATATTAAAAAAGGTATTCCTGAATATGCGGACGCCATAATTCATGAGATGACGAAATCGAAAACACGAGGTCAGATAAAGACCCTGCTGAACAAAAGGCTTGAACAATATTCTAACCAAACCTTTGATACATCGGATACATCTCAAATAAGCCGCATACTTCTTGCGAATGATTCTAAGGATATCGAAAGTGCGAGGATCAAGGTCAATAAAGCAATTTCGGTTAAGAATGACCTGATCTGGAAGGAGTCTATTCTGTTGATCCTTCTGTCGGTTATCCTTTTTAGTTTGTCTGGTTTTAGCAAGCAACCTTTGGCCCCCTCCCGGTATATGCTCCTTGTTGGGTCTCTTGTCATACTGCTGATAGCCGGCGTAACCACGCCCATGATCGATCTGGAAGCAAAAATCTCACAGATGAGTTTTGTGTTGATGGGGCATCCCATCCATTTTGAAAACCAGGTATTGTATTTCCAAAGCAAAAGCATTCTGGATGTATTCTGGATTATGATTATTCATCAGGATATTCAAATAAAATTTGTCGGGGTCTTGCTGATTACCTTCAGTATTTTTTTCCCCCTGTTAAAAATAGTCTCGTCACTGGGATATTATTACAATTATCACCGTGCAAGGGAGAACCCGGTGATTAAGTTTTTTGTCTTAAAATCCGGGAAATGGTCCATGGCCGATGTCATGGTGGTTGCCATGTTTATGACATACATAGGATTTAATGGGATTATTACCAGCCAACTCGGCCAATTAAGTTCATCAGCCCAGGAACTGGAGATATTAACTACGAATGGCACTTCCCTTCAGCCGGGGTATTACCTATTCCTGACATATACCCTGTTGGCGTTATTTTTGTCAGGATTCTTAACCAGAAAACCTCACATCCCTCAGAAAAGTATGGAATGACCGGTCAACTTTTCCGAGGACCTGACTCCTACGGGTAAAGGCGCAGATGAGATGAAGTGAAATATATGTGGACGGACGGAGTCAAGCCTTTGCTTGACTCATTAGCAGCCTCAGATACTAAAGTTAAAATGGTAATCATCACTTCAATTCTGAATCCTTCATAAAGAGAATAATACTCTCTCGCGTCAAGTTAATAATCACGAAATATTTCACTTGACAAAAACCTCATTTAACGTTCTTGCTTTTCAAGAGTTTGACTGAGGATTCTCAACCTCGTATAGCTCATCACTCATTGCCTCTCCAATCTCACAGATCATCTTAACACCGGGGCAACCCTATGAAAGATCAATCCAAAACAAAGCATGTCCTGATTCAAGAAAGGGCTTCTTTAAGACAGGGTATTGATGAACTGAAACAATCGGAATCGTAGTAGAATAAGGAAATGGAATGCCAGATAATAAAACCCGCTTTGCTCGTTGATTTTATGCGAGAATCTAACGAGTTGATACCTATTTTCGTTGCCGGCATAAAAAGTACAAAGATATAGATGTATGAAAAAAAATACTCCATCTAAAATGAGCAATCCTCAATCCCTCCGGGTATTAATAGTTGAGGATTCGGAAGATGATGTGCTGCTGGTTCTCCGGGCGCTGAAAAAAGGCGGATACAATCCGTTGTATGAACGGGTGGAAACCGCCTCAGCCATGAAAAAAGCCCTCAAAGAGAAGCAATGGGACATCATCCTTTGCGATTATAAAATGCCGAAATTCAATGCTCCCTCAGCCATTTCCGTATTGAAGGAAGCAAATATCGATATCCCTCTCATCGTTGTAACCGGAGCTATCGGCGAAGAAACAGCCGTAGATTGTATGCGTTTAGGCGCCCAAGATTATATTATGAAGAGTAACATGTCCCGTCTTTGTCCAGCCATAGCCAGAGAATTAGAAGATGCAAAAGTTAGAAACAAGCAAAAGCAGGCAGAATCCCAAAGGGAGGATGCGCTTAAATCGCTGCGGGAGAGTGAAGAAAAAGATCGTTTGATTTTCGAGTATTCGCCGCTGGGTCTTTTATCATTTGATGAAAAAGGCGTTATTGTTGCCTGCAATAACAATTTCGTCAAAATTATCGGATCTTCGCGAGAAAAGCTCATTGGTCTCAACATGCTCAAACTGCCCGATAAAAACATGGTTTCAGCTGTTCAGAAAGCACTGAACGGGAGCCCCGGATTGTATGAAGATGACTATTCTTCCGTAACCGCAAGAAAAATTACTTCTGCCAGGTGTCTTTTTGCACCTATGGACGTTCGAGGTGGACGAATTCTTGGAGGGGTGGGAATTATTGAAGACATCACCGAGCGCAAGCAGGCGGAGCAGGTGCTGCGTCAGAGTGAGGAGAAATATCGAACCATTCTTGAAAACATCCAGGAAGGCTATTTTGAGGTTGATTTGGCTGGTAACTGTACCTTTTTCAACGATTCATTATGCCAAACCCTTGGCTACTCCAGAGAGGAATTGATGGGCATGAATAACCGTCAATATACAGATAAAGAGAACGCAAAAAAACTTTTTCAAGCGTTTAATGAAGTTTACAGAACAGGGGAACCCACCGAAGGATTCGATTGGCAGATTATAAGAAAAGATGGGACCAAAAGATTCATTGAAGTATCTGTATCTTTACAAAATAATTCATCAGGCCAACCAATCGGATTTCAGGGTATTGCCCGCGACATCACCGAGCGCAAGCGAGCGGAGGAGGCGTTACACGAATCGGAATACAAGTATAAAAGTTTGATAGAAAATATCCCCGGTATCATTTTAACTATTGACCTGGAAGGTACGATCACTTTTGTAAGCCGAAGAACAAATGAAATACTCGGCTATGAGGACTCAGAAATGATCAACATGGCCATCTTCAACTTTATCCCGAAAGAAGATCATCAAAGAGCTATGGAAAGCTTACAGAAAGGTATGAAGGGGGGAAAGATCAAACATTTTCAAATACCAATGATAGCGAAATCTGGAGAAAAGGTGTTTTTTGAGAGTTCCTTTACAAGAATTTATAAAGATGGAGCAGTAGTCGGTGCTCAGGGTACAGCAGTCGACATCACCGAGCGTAAGCATGCCGAGGAAGCGCTGCGCCTGTCGGAAGAGAACTTCCGCCGTTCTCTGGAAGACTTGCCGCTGGGTGTGCGCATCGTGACCATAGAAGGTGAGACCGTCTATGTCAACCAGGCCATTCTGGATATCTATGGCTACGCCAGCATGGAGGAATTAAAAACAACTCCCGTAGAAAATCGCTACACCCCGAAGAGCTTTGCCGAGTACCGGATAAGGAGGGAAAAAAGAAAACGAGGTGATGATGCCTCATCCGAATACGATATAGACATATTAAGGAAAGATGGTGAAGTCCGCCATCTCCATGTCTTCCGCAAAGATATATTATGGAATGGTGAAAGACAGTTTCAAGCCTTATACAGCGACATTACCGACCGCAAGCAGGCGGAAGAAAGGATTCATACATCTCTTCGGGAGAAAGAGATCCTCCTCAGTGAAGTCCATCACCGGGTGAAGAACAACATGCAGGTGATATCCGGCCTTCTCGCTCTTCAGGCGAGGTCAACCGGGAATCCGGAGCTGACTGGAATGTTGCATGAGAGCCAGAGCCGAATCCATGCCATGTCACTGGTACATGAGAAACTATACGGGTCAAAGGATTTCGCAAGAATCGATCTGGCCGGTTATGTTAAAACCATATTACAGGATTTATTTCAATCGTACAAAATCAATCCAGGGAAAATAGATCTGATCATCCAAACCGACGGCGATGTTTATGTGGATATTAACAAGGCGATCCCCTGTAGCTTGATTTTGAACGAATTGATTTCCAATGCGCTTAAACACGCCTTTTTAGGAGATAGACATGGTGAGTTACAAATTATCATACGCGAAACGAAAAACACAGAAATAGAAATCGTTGTCCGTGATAATGGCTTGGGCCTGCCGGACGATGTTGATATCCACCAACCCCGGTCTGTGGGGTTGCATCTGGTGAACGGGTTGGTAAAGAATCAGCTTTACGGTCAAATAGAGGTCAGGCGAGACAACGGAACAGAATTCCGGATCAAATTTTCTTTATAATTTGAGGGAGGGGATGTAGTTATGAAAAGTGATAAGATCATGGTCGTGGAAGACGAATGGATTGTTGCCGATCAGCTTTGCAATAATCTGAAGGATCTTGGGTACATGGTTTGCTCAACGGCATCGACGGGAGACGAGGCCATCAGGAATGTGGAAGAGGAAAGGCCCGACCTGATCCTGATGGATATTGTTTTAAAGAGTAAAATGGACGGCATTGAAGCTGTCGACCGGATTACTTCACAGTTCGATATCCCGGTCATTTATCTGACCGCTTATACAAATCAGGAATATATCGAACGGGCAAAACAGACGAAGCCTTTCGGTTATCTGGTCAAACCGTTCAAGCAGAATGAACTGTACGCAAATATCGAGATGGCTCTCCACAAACACAGGTTGGATAAAGAAATCAAAGACTATCTGGGCCGCCTGGCAAAATGCTACAGGGGGACGATCGAAAGCGTCTCGGGAGCAATTGAATTGCGCGGACCTTATGTTCCCGGTCATCACCGGCGGGTCGCTGAATTTGCGCATGCCATCGCCGGGGAAATGAAACTTTCCGACTTCTCGATAGAGGGAGCTTGTTTGGCAGCATACATCTATGACATCGGCCTTGCGAGTATGCCTATTAGCATCATTCAGAATCCTGGACAGTTGACAGGACTTAATCTGACCCTGTATCGAAATTACCCGCAGATGAGTTATGACATTTTAAAAGAAGTTGATTTCCCATGGCCCGTCGCTAATATTGTCCTGCAGCATTGCGAATGTTACGATGGATCCGGATTCCCCCGGGGGCTCAAGGGGAATGATATTCTCATCGAAGCCAGGATCCTGGCCGTGGCACATACCCTTGCAGACTTGACTTCTCATATGGCCTTCCGAAATGCCTTTCCTTTAAAGCAGGCCCTTGATGAAATAAAAGTCCATCGTGAATCTAAGTATGATCCCGATGTCGTGGATGTATGTCTGAGTCTTTTCAATGAGAAGGGCTATAAGGGTGAACAAAACAAAAGGTGAACCGATTTTTCAAAAGGACGGATGCCTCAATAGATCACTTATGCAAAAATAATAGATACTTATTGCAACACGAACAAGGATCGCATATTAAATGCTTGTTTAAAAAATGAATTTGTGAAAAAATCCTTACAGATCGAAAATATGTTTTTTCTTCAAAGGATATGGTTATGAAAGTAAAAACACAGGAGCTTTTTAATTTTTATTCACACCTTGCCGGAATGCTTGCTGCTGTCATCGGCACTGTCTATCTGGCAATGGTTGCCAGTCGTTCGGCATCCGGTCTTGTAACTGCACTTATTTATGGAATTTCTGTTGTTTTCCTTTTTTCCGCAAGCGCTTTGTACCATGCTTTCAAAAAGAAAGATAATGAGCTGTCCTTCTGGCGAAGAATGGATCGGCTGGCAATATTTTTCATGATAGCAGGAACATTTACTCCGATATGTTATTTTTATCTGGATGGCGCGTACAGATGGTCAATGATTGCCTTCCAGTGGAGTCTTGTGGGCGTTGGTGTGATTTCCCAGATTTATTTCCCCAGGGCTCCAAGAAAACTATACGCGGTTATCTATCTATTCATGGGCTGGTCAGGGCTTTTTACTATCAAACAGATACTTACCAATATGTCTATAACCCAGGGAGTACTTATGTTTTCCGGCGGCGCCGCTTTTACACTGGGTGGTATTATTTATGCCATAAAAAAACCAAAAATGTTTCCGGGTATTTTCAGTTTTCATGAACTCTTTCATATAACGGTTCTGATTGGCGGAGTTCTGCATTATGCCATGATTTACGGAGTTTATTCCCATCTTGGCGCCTAAATCACGGGTATTAAACCCTCCNNTGTGCTTCGCTTTCGGAATTGGAGTTTCAACAATAAATGAATACAGCTTTTCCGCTCACAAAATCCGGCAAGACGACGGAGATGCTTCTGGCAGCCGAGTCGGCGTTATTTATCAAAGAGTATGAAAAGAACTATTCCGCGGGTGAGAGCAAACATCCGGATATCGGGATGCCGTTTTTTTTGCACTCACCTAAGTCTGATGCCGGCATTCTCCTCATTCACGGGATGATGGCTGCGCCTGAGGAAGTAAGGGAGTGGGCTAATTTTCTGCACGAAAAAGGTCTGACTATATATGCTCCAAGGCTTTCAGGTCACGGAACATCCTCCAAAGATCTCTCGGTTCGCAACTATAATGAATGGCTTGATTCGGTTGATCGCGGCCATGCTATTCTGAAAACATGCTGCAAAAAAATTCTGGTGGCTGGTTTTTCCACCGGAGCAGGTCTTGCTCTGCAATCGGTTATTCTGAAACCCAATGATTTTGAGGCTGTGATTGCCATCAGCGCGCCGCTAAGATTTAAAAGCTTTTCATCCCGGTTTGCCGAAACTTTGAATGGGTTTAATCTTTTCTGCAATTATTTTGGTATGGGTAATCTTGCCAGGGAGTTTATGAAAAACGACGCGGACAATCCCCACATAAACTATCTCCGCTGTCCGGTCAGCGCCTTTGTTCAGGTAAAAAAGCTTATGAAAAAAGTCAGCAGATCGCTTCCTGATATTTTTATTCCAGCTCTTGTCATCCAGGCAAAAAATGACCCTAAAGTCGCCCCGGAAAGCGGTCCTGCAATATTTAAACTCTTGGGCACGGATAAAAAACATTTTTCCTGGATTGATTATAATATGCATGGAATTGTTCGCGGCGAAATTGGCATCGAAGTTTTTAAAGAAGTTGAATCATTTTTCGTGGCGTACAGTCTGGTCAATCCCGCAAAATAGTATTACCCCATAAAAATTTACTTGCAATATCTCCTTTATCCACTCATAATTTTCCATACGACGTCTTGCAGGGCGAATTATCCCGTATAAGCAGGGATATAATACCCCGCAGCTTGTTGCGGAATCTGTTTCCAAAGCTTGCTTTGGGGTTCATACCCGTGATTCTCACTAAATAAAAGGAGAGATTACCACTATGAAAAACTATTCCAGAAAAGAAAAATTAAAAAGCGTTTCAGGGATGCTGTTGGCTTTATTCTTTACCGGCATAGCAGTTTTTATAATGAGTTCCGGATTCGCACAGGCGGAAGATAAAGCGGCCATTGCCTGTTACAAGGAAACGGCAAAGACAGTGGTTCACTCGACTGCCGCCGGTTTGGGAGAAATCCTCAAGAGTGTAAAGAACGAAAAAGAGCGCGTGGACATGATCCGTTCCTTTATTAAACCTATACGTTTCTATTCTGACAAATCAGGATATTTTTATGTCTATGATTTCAGTTGTCTTAATATTGCCCATGCAATCCAGAAGGATTTGCAGGGAAAGAACCTCTACGATTACAAAGATGGAAAGGGAAATTTTGTCATCCGCGAGTTAAGCGCTGCCGCAAAGAAAGGCGGCGGTTATGTCGAGTTTTATTGGGTCAAGCCTGGCTCCAAAAATGAGTTCAAAAAACTGGGATACGTAGAACCTATTCCGGGAACAAACTATTTTATCGGAACCGGCGTGTATCTGCCGTAATGAGATCGAAGGGTTTGCCGCTGAGTATCAGATTGATACACAGCGGCGGCAATGGTAAAAAGTTACAACGATTGATGCTGGTCAGGAAAAAGGTAATTAATATATCATGAAATGGACTGGGAAAAAAGTTGGCCTAGCCCTGGGCGGCGGCGGCGTTCGCGGCTTTTCCCATATCGGCGTTCTCAATGTTCTGGAAGAGGAAGGAATTGAGATCGATTTGATTGTGGGAACTAGCGCCGGCGCGCTGATCGGCGGCGCTTATGCCAGTGGTCAGTCGCCCCGGGAAATTCAGGATAAAATTGCCGCTTATCTTCTCAGTCCTGAATTCGACGCCTCAACGCTCAAGTCAATAGGCCTGACTTTTTCGCCGGAGAACAAGAGTTTTTTCAGGAAGGCACGAACTTTCATCATGAATCGTTTCTGGTTTGTTCAGGCCTTCTTTAAACAGTCTATTCTTCCTTCTAATGATTTTGAATCTCTTATTAATTATTTTCTGCCCGAAATAGATATTCGTGAAACAAAAATTCCTTTCCGCGCCGTGTCCACGGATCTGATTACTGGTAAAAAGATTATCTTTTCCGAAGGGCCGCTACGTCAGGCGGTGCTGGCAAGCTGTTCCGTTCCGGGAGCACTAGCGCCGGTACGTCATGGAGACTGGCTTCTTGCTGACGGCGGCATCACGAGTCTCGTTCCCGTTCACGCCACACGCGAGGCCGGAGCTGACGTCGTCATTGCCGTGATGGTTGATCGCGATTTGTCGACATCCGTCAGCATGGAGACGGCGAAGGATGTTTTATATCGGGCGGGAGAAATTACGACAGACGCTTTGGAAGCCTCTGAACTGAAGGATGCGGATGTGATCATCCGCCCGCAGGTTGGAGATCTTCACTGGATGGATTTCAGCCGGGCGAGTGATCTGATCAAAATTGGAGAGCAGGCTACCCGCGATTCTCTGGAAAAGATCAACGATTCTCTCCCTCTTTACCGGCGTATCGTTCGCTTCGCCGGACGCTTTATCAGAAGAAGATTGAAGGGATAGTGTATTCTGGAGACATCCGGGGAGATAATTTCTAATGTCTCGAAAAGCTATAATTATAATGGGAATGATTGGCGGTTCTTTTGCCGGCGGCTATGTGGCGACATTTTTTGGAGCTGAGGCAATTTCGTTCTCTTCTTTTTTGGGAAGCACTGCCGGTGGCATATTTGGCATATGGATCGCATTTAAGGTTTCAGCTTGATGCCGTGTTAATTATCTGATTTTAAACAAAAACCACGGGTATGTTATCCCCGCCTTGCGGGATAATTCGACCAGCAAACTTCAGTCGCAGATGACCTTTAGGTTATGCACTTTGTTTCTGAAGTTTGGGGCTCATTACCCTCCACTTTGCGGGATAATTCGACTAACGCTTCAGACTTCACTTCGTTCGTTTTCAGCGAGTCTCATTAAAAAGCCTTGATTTCTACTTTAGTTTGATATAGAAGCCACATCTACTAATTTTTAAGACTCCTTGCCTGTGAACATCATGGGCTTTAGAGCCGAAAGGAGAAAATTTTGCAAAGATACGAAGTTATAGCTATAGTTNNTCGCCAAAATCGACAAATGGGGAAAAAGACATCTTGCCTATGAAATCAAAAAACAAAAAGACGGTTATTATTTTCTTATCGACTTTGCCGGTGACGGTGCTATTGTCGCGGAAATTGAAAGAAATTATAAAATTGACGACCGTATCCTGAAATTCATAACGGTGAAAAAAGAGGGAGCGTCCACCCGCGACGGCATTGAACAAGAAATTGCCGCAGCAGAGGCAAAACGCACCCAGGCGCGCGTAGAAGGTGACACGGCGGCTGAAGGAAGGGTTATTCATCAGATAGAAAAATCCTCCGGAGAAGCAAAGCCTTTTATATCTTCACCTAAAAAAACTTATAATAAAGAAGAAATCTCAACGAAGGGGGAATAAGCAATGGCAATACCAAACGGAGATAGACCAAATCGATATCCCCAGAAAAAGTTTTTTCATAGAAAGAAATTTTGCCGTTTTTGCACGGATTCTAATATAAAAATTGATTATAAAAATCCGGCCATTCTCAATAATTTTATTACCGAGCGAGGCAAGATTATGCCGCGTAGAATAACNNGGTAATTGCGCCAGCCATCAAAGAGAATTGGCCGTAGCAATAAAACGCGCTCGAATGATTGCGATTATGCCTTTTGTCACCGCTGAGGGAAGATAAAAGAAATTTTATTCGTGAAACTTAATGAGACTCGCTGAAAACGAACGAAGTGAAGTTTGAAGCGTTAGTCGAATTATCCCCGAAGCGAAGCGAAGTGGGATTAATGA
>PLMV01000105.1 GCA_003141615.1 Syntrophaceae bacterium | reverse complement strand
TTAGTCGAATTATCCCAGGAGCGTAGCGACGTGGGATTTGAGACTCCAATTTCAGAAAAGGTATAAAAAATGAAGATTCCGACCATTAATAAAGTATTTAATCTGGCCATTAGAATTATCGTCATCATCCTTACAGTGTTTATTATCGCTGTGCTGGTTGTTGGCCTGTTTCATACGATTTGGGGGATTAAGGAATTTTTTTTTACAAAGTCTATTAGCCAATCGTTCAACGTCATCGTCATCAATATTTTAACTTTTCTTGTCATCATCGAATTGTTCAGGAGTTTTGTCGTCTATTTCGAGATGCACCGGTTTCGCCTGAGCACTATGATTGACCCGGCTATTGTCTTTGTTATCCGTGAATTAATCGTCAAGCTTTACGGCGAACAAAACATGTCCTGGGAAACGATTGTCGCTTTTGGGTTCCTTCTGTTGTGTCTGGGGATCATTCGAAGCCTTGCCATCAAATACAGTCCCAGTGATGAAACTGCGGAATGCAAACCGCCTTCATGGTCTTCATAATGCGGGACAACTTTTTGAATTACTTTCCTTCAGCACCAGAGGCGTTCTTAAATCCCGCGACTTGTAATTTCCCCGCCTCCAGCCGGGAGAGGAATGCACTTAACTCGCGGGAGGTCGCATTATTATAGGTAGCCTCCGGCTCCTTGGAGGGAGCTCCACTTGAGAAATAAAAAATGGCTGAATTCTAACTTAACATGTGGTATAATTACCACAAGAAAGTCAAAAGTGGCCCGGACTTTTGTAAATTCCTTTTATAACAATTTAAACGGGAAGTTTGCGCTCAGAAAATACAACATTCAACGCATCCTGCCCAATGGTATAAATTTTTATGTCTAAAATTCTGATTGTCGATGACGAACAGGACATTGTGGAACTCCTCTCTTATAATCTGGAGAAAGAGAGATTTTCCATAGTAAAAGCCTATGACGGAGAAGCCGCTCTTGGATTGGTACGGTCAGAAAAGCCTGACTTGATGATTCTCGATCTTATGTTGCCTAAAATGAATGGCCTTGATGTTTGTAAGGCTATTCGGCGTAATCCCGAGACGGTAAATTTGCCAATTATTATGTTGACGGCGAAAGGCGATGAAATTGACAAAATAATCGGACTGGAAGTTGGCGCGGATGATTACATTACGAAACCCTTTAGCATTAAAGAGCTTATTGCGCGAGTGAGAGCTATTTTGCGCCGTATGCAGGACACTGATAATAAAACAGGCAAAGAAGAGTTTAATTATAAGGAACTGGCAATAAATTACGCTTCCTGCTTGGTACAGATCAGCGGTAAACAGGTATCACTAAGCCCGACGGAGCTCAAACTTCTTTTCTTTTTATCACGCAATCAGGGCAGAGTCTATTCGCGCAACCAGATTCTTGATCACGTCTGGGGTGATGACACTTTTATTACCGATCGCGCTGTTGATGTGCACATCAGGCGTTTGCGCAGCCAGATTGAAAAGGATATGGAAAATCCGCAGTATATTTTAACTGTCAGGGGATTTGGATATAAGTTTGCCGATAAAAAATGACGACTTCGTAAAATACCCTGAAGGGCACGCGAATCCATATGCTGCGTTCCGCTACGTCTTTCGTCACTGCGGCCTACGCTAAAAGCAGGCCTCATTCCTCAAGACTCGCGCGCCTTGCCTCTGGTAATTTTTACAAAGTCGTCCAGTATTTTACAACTTTTTTATGAGATTATTTAAAGATATATTCTTTTTATTGTTATTACATATTCATCTTACTGTCATCATATTGTAACATTTAGCCTGTAGATTATTTAAAAAATTATCTGAAGGAGGAGAAAATGTTCAATATCGTAAAAAAAGCAGTTTTGGGACTGACAGTATTTTGTTTGATGGCAGCTTCGGTGTTTGCCGCTGAATCAATTGTGATTAAAGGATCAACAACGGTTTTGCCGATTGCTCAGGCCGCTCTGGAAGCCTATATGAAGAAGAATCCGGGAGTGCAAATTTCTTTGTCCGGCGGCGGCTCCGGTGAAGGCATCAAAGCTTTAATTGATAAAACAACCGATATCGCCACTTCTTCGCGTGAGATTAAGAAAGAGGAAATCACGCTGGCAGAAACTAAAGGCGTAAAGCCGGTTACTCATGTTGTGGCTTACGACGCTATTATT
Organism: Syntrophaceae bacterium; assembly: GCA_003141615.1. Classification (GTDB taxonomy): domain Bacteria; phylum Desulfobacterota; class Syntrophia; order Syntrophales; family Smithellaceae; genus Smithella. The sequence continues at coordinate 17,550 of PLMV01000105.1, read as the reverse complement.
CCTGTTGTTCATCCCAAAAACAAAGTGACCAACTTATCCATTGATCAGCTAAGCCAGATTTATCAGGGTAAAATTACCAACTGGAAAGAAGTTGGTGGAGCAGATTTGCAGATTGTGGTCATTTCCCGCGATTCATCTTCCGGCACCTTTGAATCCTGGGATCATTTCATTATGAAAAAAGCAAAGGTTACCCCCAAAGCGCAGATGCTGGCTTCTAATGGCGCAATCGTTACCGCAGTTTCCAAAAATCGTTATGCCATCGGCTATCTTGGCATGGGTTATGTCAATAAAAGTTTAAAACCTCTGCCGGTCGATGGGGTTAAAGCTTCCGTAGAAACAGCTCTTTCTAAAAAATATCCTTTATCCCGGGAACTTTACATGTACACCGACGGCGAACCTACAGGCGAAGTGGCTAAATTTATCGCATTTGTAAAATCTGCCGATGGGCAGAAAATAGTGGCCAAGGAAGGTTTTGTTCCTCTCGTGATATCAAAAAAGAGTAAGAGCGGTAAGAAATAAATAACCCTGCTTACGGAAGATTTTTGGAAAATGTATTCCCAGAAAAAAAGCGTTTTATTTATCTGCACCCATAATGCAGTCCGGTCGCAGATGGCTGAAGCGATTTTAAATAAACTTTACGGGGATCAATATACGGCCTTTAGCGCCGGTACCGATCCTGCGCAAATTGATCCTCTTGTTGTCTTGGTGATGAAATAAAAAATTGGATTAAAAAAGAATTTGGTTAATCCCGCGGTTTGGAATATCCCGGCTTCAGCCGGGCGAGGAATGCGGTGTAACCTGCGGGAGGTCGCGTTATCCTCTGCTTCACGGGATAATTCGACCTGCAAGCTTCAGTGCACTTTGTTTCTGAAGCTTGGGTCTCATTATTATAGTGAGCCTCCGGCTCCTGCCGGTGGGGGCTCCACTATTTATATTTGCCCGCATGTGATTATTTTAAAATTGGGCTTAAATTCTTAAAGGAAATATTATGACCAGACAGACAAAAGAAATAATCATCAAATATGTCTTTTTCACTTTTTCTCTGGTCTCTATTATTGTCCTGGGGTTGATTGTTTTTTCTCTCTTCCGGGAAGGCCTGCCAATATTCGGGAAAGTCTCTGTTAAAGATTTTTTACTGGGGATGGAATGGTATCCGACCTACGATCCGCCTTCATTTGGAATTTTTCCTTTGATAATTGGTTCGCTAATCGTTACGGTTCTGGCAACGGTTATTGCCGTGCCGCTGGGCGTTATGGCCGCTATTTATATTTCCGAAATCGCACCTCAGGCAATTAAGGAAATTATCAAATCAATCATTGAACTTTTAGCAGGTCTACCGTCAGTCGTTCTCGGTTTCTTCGGGATGGTTGTGGTGGCTCCCTGGCTGCAGGATACTTTTGATCTTCCTACCGGCCTGAACATAATTAATGCGTCCATGATTCTGGCTATTATGGCCATACCAACCATTTCCAGTATCTCTGAAGATGCCCTTTATGCCGTTCCCCGTGAGTTCAAAGAGGCTTCTTATGCTCTGGGCGCCACTAAATTTGAGACTATTACACGGGTGATCATTCCGTCAGCTCTGTCTGGTATTTCCACGGCTGTGATGCTGGGGATGGCGAGGGTCATCGGCGAGACTATGGTGGTCTTGATGGTTGCTGGCGGCGCTGCCGCTATTCCCGGGAGTATTTTCGATTCGGTTCGTCCGATGCCCGCAAGCATTGCTGCGGAAATGGGTGAAGCGCCTTTTCGCGGTGCACATTATCAGGCGCTTTTTGCCATCGGTATTGTTTTATTTTTTCTGACATTATTTTTTAATCTGGTTGCCGATTATGTTTCCCACAAATTCCGGCAGATAGGGTCGGGGACACTTTAGATGGAAGATATTATGAAGTCATTCAAAAATAATTCCATGAAGTGGCGCTATTTTAAGCAGTCTCTTTTTTTCGGCGCTGTGCGTTTATCGGCATTGATCATCGCTCTGGCTCTGGGCGGCATACTGTTTTATATTATTGTGAACGGCATTGGGGCAATCAGCTGGGATTTCATCACCAAGCCTCCTACGGATTCCATGACTAAGGGCGGAATAATGCCCGCAATTCTCGGCACGATCTATCTTACTATCGGCGCAATCGCCATTGGTCTGCCCCTTGGTATTGCTTCAGCGATCTATCTGACGGAATATGCCAAACAGGGAAGAGTCATCCGCCTGATAAAAGTAGGGATTAATTGTCTGGCAGGTGTTCCTTCGGTTGTTTTTGGTTTATTCGGACTTGGTTTTTTTGTTATCTTTATGAAATTCGGTTCGAGTATTTTATCCGGATCACTCACTTTGGGATTTCTGATTCTGCCGACAATCATCGGCGCAGCGGAGGAAGCTCTAAAGGCGGTGCCGCAGACTTTTCGTGAGGCGTCGCTATCGCTTGGTGTTTCCAAGTGGCAGACAATTTATCGGATTGTTTTACCCAACGCGCTGCCGGGAATTTTAACCGGTTCTATTTTAGGGATAGGCCGTGCCGCAGGAGAGACAGCGCCGATCATGTTCACCGCTGCCGCGTATTTCACCGCCAAACTGCCCGGTTCAATTTTTGACGAGGTGATGGCTCTGCCGTATCATATTTATGTGTTGGCCACAGCCGGCACGAACATTGAGGCAACAAGGCCCATACAGTATGGAACAGTGCTTGTTCTGGTAGCGGTGGTTCTGAGTATAGATCTGATCGCGATAATCATTCGCAGTTATATGAGAAAGAATAAAAGGTGGTAAGAATGGATTCCAATGTCATTATTAAATTGAATAAAGTTAACTTTTATTACGGGCAGTCGCGCGCCTTGACGGATATAACTATGAACTTCAGAAAAAATAAGGTCTCCGCCCTGATCGGGCCTTCGGGTTGCGGCAAATCAACACTGCTGCGGCTTTTAAATCGAATGAATGATCTGATCGATGGGACCAGAGTCGAAGGAGAAATTCTCTTTGAAGATAAGAATATCTACGCTAAGGATGTTGATCCCGTGGAAATTCGCCGCAAGGTTGGCATGGTCTTTCAGAAACCCAATCCCTTTCCGAAAACTATTTATAACAATATTGCCTATGGCCCGAAGCTGACATCAATGAACATAGATGATCTTGATGCCCTGGTCGAGCGAAGCCTCAAACAGGCTGTCTTGTGGGATGAAGTCAAAGATATTTTAAATAAATCCGCCATGAATCTTTCCGGCGGCCAGCAGCAGCGGCTCTGCATTGCCCGGGCGCTGGCGATGAAACCGGATATTTTATTGATGGATGAGCCGACTTCGGCGCTCGATCCAATTTCCACGGCCAAGATCGAAGAATTGATTGAAGAGTTGAAAAAAAACTATACAATCATTATCGTAACGCATAATATGCAGCAGGCGGCGCGCATCTCCGATGAAACAGCATTCTTTTACCTGGGAAACCTGGTTGAGTATAATAAGACGGAGAAAATATTTACCAATCCGGATATAAAGCACACGGAAGACTATATAACAGGCAGATTCGGTTGATATTAGATTGGAGGAACGGTTATGGAAGAAAGAAAACACACAAGTTCGCATTATGAAATGGAACTGCAGGAAATAAAAAATGGCCTCATTTACATTGGCGCGCTGACCGAAAAAGCAATTCAGATGGCGATGCAATCTTTAACCGAAAGAAACTCGGATCTTGCCCATAAGGTCATTAAAGATGATGATGAAATTGATAAGCTGGATACGGAGCTGGAAGAAAGATGTATTAAAATATTAGCTTTGCGGCAGCCCACCGCCATTGATTTAAGATTCATTACAACGGCGATCAAAATCACAGGGCATTTGGAAAGAATCGGCGATATGGCCGCGAACATTGCCGAGAAGGCGATCCAGTTGAACGAAGAGACTAAACTCAAACCCTATATTGATTTGCCGCGCATGGCTGACCTTGTCGGAGAGATGATTAAAAAATCTCTGGATAGTTTTATAGGAAATGATTTGAAAATGGCTGAAGAAGTCCGGCGGATGGAACAGATCACCGACGATCTTAATGAACAAATTTTCCGCGAGCTTCTGATCTTTATGATGGAAGATTCCAAAACGATTCACCGATCTTTAATGATTATGCAGGTATCAAAAAATCTGGAACGCATCGCCGATCATGCCAAGGGCATTGCCGATATGGTCACCTATATGGTTACCGGCGAATGTGTGCGGCATCAAACTGGTGCCTTGGACGAAAAGGAGCCGGCGTGAAACGCAATCTTTTTTTAAAAATATTATTCAGCTATCTGGTTATTGTCTGCTTGTCTTTTTTTATTCTGGATCTATTGATCAAGGATGAGATCAAAAAAGTCATGACCGATAAGATTGAGGCTGAACTATTTGCCTATGCCGAACTAATTGATTTGAATTCGGCACAGAAAATGTCTGATCAGCTCCAGCAAATCGCCCGGATATCCAACTCCCGGGTTACGCTGGTGGACGCGCGGGGCAGGGTCTTCGCTGATTCGGAAAAAGATATCATGCAGATGGAAAACCATTTTAGCCGCCCGGAATTGCAGGAAGCCCGGCTGCGGGGCAAGGGCAAATCTATTCGTTTTAGTCAGTCCATCGGCGTGGATATGCTCTATGTGGCTATACCCATGAAGTCAGAATCACAGATAACCGGATATATACGGCTGGCGCGCCCTCTTCATGATGTGCAGAACGTGATTGAAAAAATCTACCAATCTGTTTTTCTGGCAATGATGATTGTTGCGGTTATCGCACTGGTCATTGCACTGATCTTTTCTTACCGTTTGGCTGCGCCGATTCGGGCGTTGGAAAAATTCACCGAAAGATTGCGTCAGGGACATCCGGTTGGGACCATTTTTCTAGAGACATCGGACGAAACAAAAAAACTGGCCGATAACATTAACTATCTGGTGGATGAACTTCAAACCCAGATTCGGCTGGCCAATGAAGATAAAAGCAAATTGATGACGGCGTTTACCAGCATGACCGAAGGAGTTCTTATTCTCAATGAAGAAGATAGAATAGAGTTTGTCAATCAGGCGCTGAGTGATATATTGTCCGAGCAATACGGAGATTTAAACGGTAAAACGCTGATGGAAGCTTTCCGTGATGTGGAGTTGCAAAAAGCGTTTGTTAAATTTAAAGAAAAGCATAACACGATTATTGAGGAAATCACTCTTGGCAGTAGCATTGAGCCGGTAATCTTAAGCGTCAGTATCTCTTCTGTGCATAACTATCCGGGCGAAGAAAAAGTAATGGTGGTCTTTCATGATGTTACAAGGTTGAAGAAATTGGAAAAGATTCGAGTTGATTTTGTAGCCAATGTTACCCATGAAATCAGGACGCCTCTCACAGCGATTATTGGATATCTGGAAACAATCAAAGCCGGCACAATAAATAATATCGATGAAACGAACAGATTTGTTGATATAAGTCTAAAACAAGCGCAGCGTTTGAACCGTCTGGTTGAGGATTTGCTGGTCATATCAAAAGTTGAGTTGGGTGAGCTTGATTTCCGTTTTGAAGAAATTTCTTTGCGCAATGCTTTGGAAGGAGTGCTTCCGTTGGTTGAAGCGAAGGTTAGATTGAAAAATATAACCATTCATAATAAGGTGCGGGAAAATGGCGCGCCAATATGGGCAGACAAAGACAGGCTTACTCAGATACTGGTAAATGTTATAGACAATGCCGTCAAGTTCACGCCGGAGTTTGGAAGTGTCTTTATTGAGAATGAGCAAAAAGATAACTATGCTGTATTGACAATAACAGACACAGGCATCGGCATACCAAAAGAAGAGGTTCAGCGTTTGGGTGAACGTTTTTATCGTGTTGACCGGTCGCGTTCGCGCGATTTGGGCGGAACCGGGCTGGGTCTGTCAATTGTTAAGCATCTGATGATTGCTCACGGCGGCAGAATGGAAATTGAAAGCCAGTTGGGCCGCGGCACCAAAGTATCGCTGTATTTCCCATTGAAATATAGTAATAGATAATTAAGATTATAAGGAGAAATGATATGAATGGTGAATCCCCATGGTATTTGAAAAAGTCACCCTTAGGTGCTGCATACCAGCATTTTTCGAATGTTGCCAAACAGAAAACTGTTTTAGATGCAAAAACAAAAGAATTAATCAGATTATCTATAGCGTCAGTTTTTAGATGTAATCATTGTACCGAGCATCATATTAAAGATGCACTCACCGCGGGCGCCACAAAAGAAGAAATTTCGGAAGCTTTGCTTATTGTTTCGTTGCAGGCAGCAGGGACCCAGCTCAATTGGAGCAAAGAATTATTTGAAAAATATTTAGGCGATTAATGACCTGCGTAGGGTCAAATTTTTACTTTGCTCATTAGTGATGCCACAATTCAAATGGTTATCTTCAATTTATTTTTCAAGCAGCATGTGTGGACTCGTAGATGAAAGTTAGACCGCTTGCTATCGGGATTTGATTTCGTCCATTTCCATGAGAGTACGCGTCGGCCGGATTAATAAAAAAATGCTATAAAAAGAAATTTCGGGCCGCGATCACTGAATACATTATTACATATTCCGGGAGAGAATATATTCGGCAACTGCGTTTAAGTGATTTTTTTCGGGGCAGTCGCTGAAAATACTTAATTGTGTCCGGGCTTCGCTGATGTATCCGGCCGCTCTCCGGAGAGAATAATCAATTCCATTATATTTTTTAATCAACCTCAGAATTTCGCGCGCCGCTTTCTGTGAGCCTTTTTTGCGGGTTATTATTTCTTTAATTTTATCTTTCTCTTCTTCCGTGCTTTGTTTGATGGCGAATATTAACGGCAGAGTTATTTTCCCTTCTTCCAGATCCTTGCCGATTGATTTGCCGAATTCCTGCTCCTTGCCCGTGTAGTCCAAAATATCATCTGTGATCTGAAAGGCCATGCCGATATTTTTGCCAAATTGCGACAGGGCGTCAATTATTTCCGGCGATGCAGAACCCAGAATCGCTCCGGTAGCGCAAGCCGCCGAAATCAGAACGGCTGTTTTCTTTTCAATAATAGTTAAGTATTCTTCTTCGGTCAGATTTATATCGCCGCGCTTAATGAGTTGAAATACTTCGCCTTCGGACATGATATAGGCGATTCGGGAAATGAGTTGCAAAATATCGAGATTACCGGCTTCGGTCAGCAACCGGAAAGATTTGAAACAAAGAAAATCGCCGACCAGAACGCTGACAGCGTTTCCAAAGACATTATTGGCGGAAGTTTTGCCGCGTCTGATGGTTGCTTGATCAATGACATCGTCGTGCAATAAGGTGGCGGTATGGATAAATTCCATAGCGGCGGCCATCGGGAAGCGGCTCTCTCCGTGGTATCTACAGAGACGGGCGCAAATCAGAAGAAGAAGAGGCCGGAATCTTTTCCCGCCGCTGTCGATTAAATGGTGCGCGACTTCGTGGATTAACTTGATTTCGGAAGTTATATATTCATTGATGCACTTTTCGACCTGCTGAAGATCGTCTTTATGTGCGGAAAAAACATCTTGAATTTGCATGTGTAAATTCACCTTTCTCATTCTTACCACGGATCAATAAAAGAATGACCTGCCTCTGGGGATTTTTGGGCTGGCACAGATTTAATGCCCTGCATAATCCACTTGCGGGTATCGGCTGGATCTATGACCGAATCGATTTCGAGGTAAGAGGCTATATTGACGGCTTTTCCTCTTTCACGCAGTTGAGCAAGCAATAGTTCGTAGAATTTCTCACGTTCCTGCTGGTCTGCAATTGCGGCCAGCTCTTTTTTAAAACCGGCCTTGATTGCTCCTTCGAGCCCCATGGCGCCGAATTCTCCGGTTGGCCAGGCAGCCGTAAAGAAAGACTCATGGAAGCCTCCCTTAGCCATGGCCATGGCGCCGAGGCCGTAACCTCTGCGTAGAACAACCGTAAAGTAAGGTACCGTTACATGTGAGCCGTTGACAAACATCCGGCAGACGTGGCGCACCTGCGCGCGCTTCTCGATCTCCGGCCCGACCATGAATCCAGGCGTATCGCACAAAGAGAGAATCGGCAAACCATGCGCGTTGCACAACTGCATTAAACGCGCCGCTTTGTCCGCGCCTTCAGCTTCAATAGCTCCGGCCATGTGCATACAGTTATTAGCCATCACGCCGAAAGGTCTGCCTTCGATACGTATAAAACCGGTGATGATACCGGGGCCGAATTTAGGTCGCAACTCAAGAAATGAATCCGTATCGGCCATCGCTTTAATGACAGTCCGCACATTATAAGCGCGCTTGCTGTTTTCGGGAATCAGGTCGCGCAGGCAAAGCTGGTCGGCGGCCTCCCACTTAGAAGTTGTTCCCTGAAAATAGGAAAGATATTTTTTGGCGACAGCGACCGCTTCTGTATCATCGGCCACTTCAATATCAACAACGCCGTTTTGAGTTTGTACGTCTATCGGGCCAATCTCCTCAGGTTTAAAAATACCGAGTCCGCCGCCTTCAATCATTACCGGACCGCCCATGCCGATGTTGGAATTATTAGTCGCGATAATCACATCACAACAACCAAGCAAGGCCGCGTTGCCCGCGAAACAGGGCCCTGATACAACGCCCACCATAGGAACTCTGCCGCTAAGTTTCGCGAACGAACCAAAGGTGGATAAATCCAGACCAGCCGTCATAATACCGATGGCATCGATGTCCCCCGGTCTTCCGCCGCCGCCTTCCGCGAAGAAAACCAGAGGAAGTTTCTGCTCGTGCGCCAGTTTCAGCATTCGATCCATCTTTTTGTGATTAAAATAACCCTGAGTACCGGCTAAAACGGTATAATCATAGGCCATGACCATACAGCGGGCTTTGTCTTCTCCGAAAAAAGAGCCATTTACTGATCCGATGCCGGCGATCAGTCCGTCGGCCGGGGTCTTGCTGATGAGATCTTCCACTGACCGCCGCCCGCGTTGAGCGGCAATTGCCAGGGCTCCGTATTCAATGAAACGGCCGGTGTCGCATAGATCATCCACGTTTGCGCGAGCCGTTCTCTGGTTCTTTTGCTGACGTTTCGCCACCGCGTCGGGGCGATTTTCATCAAGGCCGAAAGCATGTCGATGAATCATCTCGGTCAATTCAGGACGTATTGGATTCGTATCGGTTTCTTTTTTCACGGGCGGGGAACTCTTACCTGCCGCCCCTTCTTTGTCTTTTGATGTTTTCATGTGCCGCATACTTCCTTATTTAAGATTGATTATATTTCCGACGAGCTTATACAACAATTATATGCGTATTTCAAGAAGTCCATGCCTTTATTGCCGCGATATCATCTTTGATTTAAAAATGGTATAATAAAGATGACAAACAAACTTTGCTATGCACAAATATAAACAGAGGTTTTATGCAGATATTTATTGATGCTGATGCTTTTCCGAATGTTATCAGAGACATTTTGATCAAAGCATCATTGCGATTAAATGTTCCTCTGATCTTTGTGGCCAATAAACCGTTGCATCTGGAGAAGCTGGCAAATCTATCCCTGATCATGGTTCCGGGGGGGCCTGATGTGGCTGATGACCGCATTGCGGAGTCAGTGCAGCCGGGCGACCTCGTGATAACAGCCGATATTCCGCTTGCCGACCGGGTAGTTTCCAAAAAAGCCTTTGCGATTAATCCTCGCGGCAAACTCTATACAGAGCAAAACATTAAAGACCGTCTGGCAATGCGTGATTTGCTCAATGAACTAAGAGATAATGGCATGATGACAGGCGGCCCTACTGAGTTTAGCAAAAAAGACCGTCAGGCATTTGCCAACCAACTGGACAGCTTTTTAATCAGGCAGTTGAAATTAGAAAACGGGGTGAAATAAAAAACAAGACCGTCAACGATTCAGGCACATTATGGAGAAGAAAGATGTTTTATTTTAGCTACGCTTTGATTCTCAGATGTTTGAAATTTTCAGAAATAGTTATATTACTGTTTTTGATGATGACAACCTTATCCCTGATGCCCCGGAATGTTTGGGGAGAAGAAATTTACAGGTACACAGATAAGGATGGTACTATCGTTATAACAGACACACCACCTCCTTCTCCACCTGAAGAAGATATTAATTCCGATACAAAGAATAGTAATTCGTTTCAGGATTCAACCCCGGAGGAGCGCCTGCATTGGGGAAGGAACAATGCATTAAATGATGAACAGAATAAAGGTGAAAGTAGACAACGCAAAAAAGTTAAGGCTGACAAAGGTATTGACGCCGGCAGATATGAAGTAAAGATTAAGAAAATCGGCAGTAATTTATATCAGGATATTTCTACACGCATTATTATTAAAACCATGTCTTGTGTTGAGTCGGCAGACGGGAATGAATCTTTATTGGATTGGTCCGGTGCTTACGGCGAACTCTTTTTTAAAAATACGAACAAATCATGTATGGTTAAAAAAGTTTATAAATGATAATGAAACTCGCTGAAAACGAGCGTTGCGAAGTTTGAAGCGTAAGTTGAATTATCCCAGGAGCGAAGCGATCGTGACTCCCGCTGAGAGCGAATGGCGTGAAGCTCGAAGCGCAGGAGGAACAATCCCGCCAACGTAGTTGGCAGGGACGCGGGATTTGAAGCGCAGGCCGGAATCCAGCTCCTCCCTTGTCATTCCCCGGCTCGACCGTGGGAATCCAGTATTTTTTGTCATCCCTATTTGGAACAGCATCTTTGTAAATTGTAATTGGTGGTGACAATATACAAAGGTAAATCGACCAGCGGGTAACCAAACTGCCCGTATCCGATGTGTCGTGGTAAGGCTAGTGTATTAAACAGATTATCACAAAGCTGCCCTTAAAGTAGCCGTATTAGTTTATTTATTGTCATTGCGATGAGTCCGCATTTCTGCGGACGAAGAAGCAATCTCTTCTTTTAAACAGGCAACTACGAACGGTTTTTCAATGAAACTCGCTGAAAACGAGCTTTGCGAAGTTTGAAGCGCAAGTCGAATTATCCCGGGAGCGAAGCGACGCGGGATTTGAACCGCAGGCCGAATTGATCCCGATACGAAAGCGTATCGGGGTTGACACCTTAAACGTCAGAGAGTATATAAGCGAGAATCGTAATGCGTCACAATTAATAAAAAATTAAATGTCTACCGGAAGCAGAAAAACTTATATTTCAAGACCAGCCTCTTTTGCTTGTTGTTGCGCTGAAAAACTTAAATCATAAGGAATATATTATGAAGCGAGCATATTACGATGACTCTATCACAAATTTTCTGAATACTTCTCCCGAAGAAATAATTGGGAAAATAGCGCTGAAAAACGAATTTTCCTTGGAACAAACTCAGAAGGATGCTTGGTTGGCAGAAATCATCATTTTGAAAGAAGTTCTACCTCCTTATAAAGGATCAATTTATTTTGAATATTCAATCCCTCGCATGGGGCAGCGTATTGACGTGATAATTCTTATTGGGGCTGTAATTTTTATTCTCGAATTTAAGATTGGTGAAAAGGAATACAGCTCGAATGCTATAGATCAGGTTATGGACTATGCTTTGGATTTAAAGAACTTCCACGAATCAAGTCACGAACAATTCATTGCCCCAATTCTAATCGCAACAAAAGCAAAAAGCAACTATTCGATTGTCGCAACAACACCACAAAACGACAAGCTACTTCTACCTATCAAAAGTAATATTGGATTGCTGGGCAAAATAATTGAAGATGTATTGCGTTTTAGTGAAGGAAACGAGATTAACCGAATCCAATGGGAGCAAGGACGATATTGTCCAACTCCAACAATCATCGAAGCAGCGATGGCACTTTACAACAATCATTCTGTTGAGGACATATCACGCAGTGATGCCAGCGACATAAATCTCACTCAAACGTCAGATGCAGTATCTGCCATTATTCGTTCATCAAAAGATAATTCCCGCAAATCCATTTGTTTCGTTACCGGTGTACCCGGCGCTGGCAAAACATTGGTCGGACTCCATATAGCAACTACGCACATTGACAAATCCAACGATCTCTACAGCGTTTTTCTTTCTGGCAATGGCCCTCTTGTAGCAATTTTGCGCGAAGCATTGGCGCGTGATAAAGTTAAACGAGAAAAAGCTAAGGGAGGTAAAATCAAAAAAGGTGTGGCGATGAGTGAGGTTAAGATGTTTATCCAGAATGTACACAATTTTCGCGATGAATGTCTCGTTGATCTAACATCACCCCCTATCGAGCATGTTGCTCTATTTGACGAAGCTCAGCGTGCTTGGAATTTAGAACAAACATCAAGTTTTATGAGCCGAAAAAAGAATCGGCATAATTTCAATCAGTCTGAGCCAGAATTTCTCATGTCATGTCTAAATAGACATGAAAAGATTGGGCTGTAGTTGTTTGCTTGGTAGGAGGTGGTCAGGAAATAAATACTGGTGAGGCAGGAATCAGTGAATGGATTCAATCACTAGAACGCTCATTTACTGATTGGGATATTTACATTTCTGATCGGCTCAACGATAGCGAATATAGCGCAGTAGAGATGTTGAAAAAAATAGAATCTCGTCCAAATGTAAAGTACAATGAGTCATTACATCTTGCGGTTTCTATGCGATCTTTTCGCGCTGAGCATGTTTCTCTTCTAGTGAAGCAATTGCTCGATCTCAGCATTGATGAGGCAAGAAGTACACTTGAAAAAGTGAGAGCAAAATATCCAATTGTCATCACACGCGATCTTGCCAAGGCAAAAATATGGCTTAAGCAGCAAGCACGTGGCACAGAGCGATATGGAATCGTTGTTTCATCGCAAGCAGAGAGATTAAGACCTCATGCAATATTTGTAAAATCACCGATGGATCCAATACATTGGTTCCTTGATGGAAAAGATGATGTCCGTTCCTCATATTATCTAGAAGATGTGGCCACTGAATTTGACGTTCAGGGGTTAGAGCTTGATTGGGTATGCGTAACATGGGATGCTGATTTTAGATACACTGAAAAAGGTTGGGAGCATTGGTCATTTGTCGGGACTAAATGGAATCATATTAAAAAAGAGGAGCGGCAAAACTATCTTAAGAATGCTTATCGCGTACTTCTAACACGTGCTCGTCAAGGGATGGTAATTGTTGTTCCTCCGGGTGATATAGAGGATAGTACCAGACAGGCAAAGTTTTATGATTCGACTTTTGAGTATTTAAAAAACATAGGCTTTAATGTTATTTGAAATGAAAAGAAATTAATCGGACACGGTGGGGCTGTTCAAAAATGTTCAGATGCAAAACGCACAAAAAACCGAACTGCGAGGCGTATGTTGATATACGTTGAGCGGTGCGGTTTGCAGCGCAACACAGCAGATGAGCGTTTTTCAACAGCCCCACGATTCTAATTAATTATTTCTCCAAACAGATCATATTCATCGGCGGCGGTTATTCTGCATTTTACAATCCTGCCGATTTGGGCTTTGGATTTTTTGATATAAGTTATGCCGTCAATTTCCAGAGCTTGTCTGCGGCATCTTCCCATATAAGCGTAGTCGCCGCGGTCGCTTTCCCCTTCGATGAGCACTTCCTGAGTTGAACCGATCAGGGTTTTGTTGATGGCGGCGGAAATTGCCGCCTGCTCGTTCATAATTGTTTCTCGGCGGCGCTCCTTTTCCTTTTCGGATACATGTGATTTTAAATTCGCGGCGATTGTTCCTTCTTCCCGCGAATAGGTAAAGACACCAAGATGGTCAAATTTTGTTTCGTTCACGAAATCAAGCAGTCTGTTAAACCTTGTTGGAGTTTCGCCCGGAAATCCAACAATGAGCGATGTTCTCAGGGCGACGCCGGGAATTATCCGGCGGGACAGAGCGATAACTTCTTTGATTTTAGCGCCGGCAACTTTGCGGTTCATCGCTTTTAGAATATCATCGTCAATGTGCTGAGTAGGCAGGTCAATGTAGCGGCAGATTTTTTCATTGGCGGCAATTATCTCCAGTAAATCTGTGGTGACGCGCGCCGGATGGGCGTAAAGCAGGCGAATCCATTTTACGCTTTTTATTTTCGCCATATCGTTTAACAGAGCGGACAATCGCGGGCGGCCTTTTAAATCCCTGCCGTAATTTGTGGTGTCCTGAGCGGTGATGATTATTTCTTTTATTCCTCTNNGATTGGAACAGCCGTCGGAAATTTTTAAATATGTACTTGCCGCGGTTGATGATAAAATCCGTGGGTACTGATAATTCATTAAAAAATCCGGTTTGGTGATTACGGCGGCCCGCCGGGATTTTTCTTCGTTTAATTTATTTATATGGCTGGCGATGTTGCCGACTTCTCCTGTGCCGATAAATAAATCCACTTCNNAGCGTTAAAATTTCTTCAATGGCTTCTTCCTTGGCCGGATTAATAAAAGCGCAGGTGTTGACGATGACAATGTCGGCTGAATCGCTGCGGTCAACCAGTTGTCTGCCGGACTGGTTTAAGAGGCCTGCCATTACTTCCGAATCAATTAGATTTTTCGGACAGCCCAGGCTGATGATATGCACTTTGTTTTGATTTATTTTCTTCAACTGGGGAACTTTCTAATCAGGACTTTTCTGGCTTTCGCGCCGTCGGAGGGACCGACAATGCCTTCGGCTTCCATTTTTTCAATGATGCGCGCCGCGCGGTTATAACCGATTTTCATATAACGCTGGACAAGTGATATGGATGCCTGTCCCAATTCCCCGACCAATGCTACGGCTTCGTCATATTTTTCATCGAAATCATCATCATTTTCATGCTGAGTCTGCGCGGCGGCCAGCGCGAATTTTTCAATAGAGGAATCATACGCCGGCTGAGCCTGTATTTTAATGAAATCAACAATACGCGAAATTTCCTTGTCCGAAACATAAGCTCCGTGGATGCGGGACAGTTTGGATGTGCCCGGCGGAATGAAAAGCATATCTCCGGCGCCGAGCAGTTTTTCCGCGCCCTGCTGGTCAATAATCGTGCGGGAATCAATCTTGGAAGATACCTGGAACGAAATGCGCGTGGGGAAATTAGCTTTAATCAAACCGGTGATGACGTCTACCGATGGCCGCTGTGTGGCAATGATAAGATGAATTCCGGCGGCCCGCGCCATCTGCGCCAGCCGTGTCAGTGACTCTTCCACGTCCCGCGGCGCGACCATCATTAAATCGGCCAGCTCGTCGATGACTACAATAATGTATGGGAGTTTTGTGTGCCTTATTTCGTGTTCAACTTTGGCGGTTTCTGTTGTGTCGGTTATTTTTGTAGTTTCCACATCGGGGTCAACTTGTTTCGGCAACGCTAAAACAGTTTTGCTCTTCAGCCCTTTTAAAAGCAGTTCATTGTAAGCGTCAATGCTTTTCGCTTTCAAATCGTTGAGTATCCGGTAACGTCTTTCCATTTCTTCCACTGTCCAGCGCAAAACCTGTGAAGCTTTTTTGGGATCAACAACTACGGGATGCATTAAGTGAGGAATGCCTTCGTAGGAAGACAGTTCCAGCCTCTTGGGATCAATCATGAGGAATTTGACGTCATCCGGATGGGCTTTAAAAAGAATACTGCAGATCATGGCGTTGAGAGCGACACTTTTGCCGGAACCGGTGGTGCCGGCAATGAGGAGATGGGGCATTTTTGTCAAATCGGCGACTACAGGCGTGCCCACAAAATTAACGCCCAAAGCAATCGGCAGACGAAAAGATGATTCGGAAAACGAATCGTTGTCGAGCACTTCTTTGAGAAAAACCTGTTCCCTTTTCAGATTGGGTATTTCAATGCCGATTACCGATTTACCGGGAATCGGGGCAAGGATGCGAATACTCGGCGCCATCAGCGCTAAAGCAAGATCGTCAGAGAGATTGACTATTTTATTAATTTTAACGCCGGGGGCCGGTTCCAGTTCATACATCGTGATTACCGGTCCGGGCATTACTTCCACCACGCGTCCCTCGACGCCGAAGTCAGACAACTTCTTTTCCAGAATGCGGGAATTGGTGACCAGAGAATCACGTTTTACGCGGACATCCTTGTGCTGAGATTCTTCCAGTAATGTAAATGGAGGCAATTGGAACTTTTCATCGGCGTTAGTTTTAGTGAAGTTAAAATTGGTTTGCTCAATTTTTTTGAGGTTTACTTTTTTTACAACCGGCGGAGTATCTTCGATTATCACCGGTTGCGGTTTTTTTTCTATTTTCACACTGTCAAGAACATAATTTACAAAAGACAAGATACGGTTTTTGCAAAGAGTGAATAAAGCCGAAACAAATTGGGAGATTCGTTCCGTTAAAGACACAAGTGAAAATTCAACCATGAAGGTCAGCGCCACAACAAAAATCAGAATTAAAATAATATAAGTTCCCGCGACATTAAAAGATATGCGGAGAAATTCGACAATGGAAACGCCGAGTAAGCCGCCGGTGCCGTTTTTCAGCGACTCTCCGTAAACGGTGACGCTTCCGCTGATAAGGATGGCCATGAGTCCGGCAAAAGAAAGAACAAAAAAGAGAAATCCCAGAACCAGTCTTGTGTTAAGAGTAAACGCGGGCCGTAAAAAATATTGAAAACTACAGGCCAGAAAAATAAACGGGAAAAGAAATGAGGAAACGCCCAAAAGACGAATCAAAGAATCAGCTGTATAGGATCCGGCCTTGCCGGTAAAATTGTGCGTTGCCTGACCACTGACAACGAAGTGAGTAAACGAAGGGTCCTGCGGATGGTAGGAGACAAGGCACAAAAGCAAAAATAAGGCCAGGGAGAGACAAACTACTCCTTTAATTTCCTGGTTTCTTTTATTATCCTTTTGTTTCTCTGTTTTTTTCTCTTCCATATTATTATTTACGCACATTAAAATAATAAATTGTCAACAGCAAGGATTATTTCAGAAAAAAGACGATTTTACAAGTAAAGTAAACAATCCGAAAAGCCGGCAATAGTAAGCAAAGAATTTCAAGCGCGCTTCGCGGATAACCAGAAAAAATAATTTGAGGGATATCAGCCCCGCTAACGCGGCTCAAATAAAACCGGCAAAGTATAACCATATTTCCGAAGAAGGAATTTGCTTGAAGTAACGGGATTCCAGAATTATAGCGGTAGAAAGGTTCAAGCAGCCTTACTTTCCATATCTTTAATGTTTAAATTTTCCGGTTCCTGCCAATCATTATAATTTTTAATGATTGTATTTCTAACCTTTTCAATCAGTTCATGACGCTTTTCAATATCAAAACTTTTTACTTCTATTGGTTCTCCGATGACCAGTTTTATTTGGCCGGATTTTATTTTCACTGATCTTTTGGGCATGATCCGGCCGCTGCCGATAATAGAAACAGGCACAATGGGCACGCCCGATTTGATGGCGAGATGAAATGCTCCCTGCTTGAAAGCTTTGATTTCTCCGTCGCGGCTTCTTGTGCCTTCAGGAAAGGTCATAATTGATTTTCCCCTCCGGATGCGCAGTGCGGCTTCATCAATGCTTTGCAGGGCTTTCTCTCGATTATGCCGGTCAATTTCAATATACCCGGCGCTTTTCATCGCTGTGCCGAATACAGGGATACTAAATAACTCTTTTTTGGCAATCCAACGGAATTGCACAGGGATGTAGGCTAAGGCAATTAAAATATCAAAATCGC
>PLMV01000134.1 GCA_003141615.1 Syntrophaceae bacterium | reverse complement strand
CACGCGTGTAAAATACGCCTCGTTGCCTCCGCCTAGCCGCCTCAATATCATCTTTGATTTAGAAGTGGTATTTGATAAAAATTTATTATTTGACTCAATTGTGATAATGATTTACCGGCAAAAGGAAAATTTATGGATAAACTCAAAGGCTCTCAAAGAAAATATTTACGCTCTCAGGCGCATCATTTGAAACCGCTGGTTATCATCGGCGCAAAAGGCGTGACCGATCAGCTAATCGGTTCGGTGGATCTCGCTCTGAAAGATCATGAACTCATCAAGGTAAAATTCGGCGAGTTTAAAGAAGAGAAAAAAGAAATATCCGGCCAAATCGCGCAAGCCACAAAAAGCGAGGTGGTCGGCATCATCGGCAACATCGCTATCTTCTATCGCCAGAATCCCGAACCGGAAAAAAGAAAAATCAAAATACCGAAAATTATCTCATAATAATTTAGACACCATTTTTGTCATTGCTCGGTCCGATATCAAGCGGACAGGCCTTACCGAAGGGCGTGGAGCAGGCATTGGCCTTCTTCGAGGAGCAAAAAGAAAAGATGTTTGATCCGCCGCTGGTGGATATCTTTAAAGGCCGCGTTACATAGCGGCGTTCGCTCTTTAGTTCATCCCACCTTCTCGCCTGTTGTCGTTCTATTGCTCCGCCATCGACACCACACCTCACATATGAGGGACAATATTTTATTGACATACAAGACCATTCTTCCTATGTTCTCTTCCATCAGAAGCAATGTCTTATCAAACCGAAATAATGGCAGGAGAATATCCTATGGGCATAATGCGGATTTATACAGCCATGGTCGAACGAGTCAAACTCTTCCGCGATTGTCCTTCACTTAAGCTTTATCATTCGCGGCTTGTACAAAGCAGGGCGCAAGAAGATAACTCCGTGAGTATTACATGGCTCGGTACTGCCGGGGTGTTTGTATCGGACGGCGCAACCGGCATCTTGATAGATCCCTATGTCAGCCGCTTTGGGTTTCTCAAAATAGCTATGGGCTTACCCCTGCAACCCAATAAGGTTTTGGTGAAACACTGGACGGCGCGCCTGGGGAAAGGCCGCGTTGGGGCTGTGGCCGTCAGCCATTCCCACTTTGATCACTGCCTTGACGCACCATATTTCGCCATGGAAACAGGTGCGTTTCTGGTGGGCTCCGAAAGCACCCTTAATGCCGGCCGGGGGGCATCTCTGGCGGAGGGGCGCCTCAAGGCGGTGAAGCCGGGCCAGACCATCACCCTGGGGGCATTTACTATCAAGTTCATTGAAAGCAGCCATGGACCTGCCTTTTTGGGGAGGGTGCCATATCCCGGAACGATCGATAAACCGCTNNCGGCCGGGGTGATACCGGGACGTACCTGACCAATATACCCATTAAACTTGGGGCTAAGCTGGTGATCCCCATCCATTTCGATAATTTCTTTGATACCCTCGAAAAAGGACTGAGCATCCTCCCCATGATACATTTCAAGAAATTCTGTACCGTGGCGGATAGTCATAGCGCTAGTTTTGAGCTCAAAACCTTACCGTTGGGCGAAAAGGTGGCGATTTTGCCTGTGCCGAAGAAAGAAGTGTTTCTCAGGTAAAGGAGCCATATATTATGGTTGAGTTTAGTTAATATTCCTTTGACATACAAGACCGTTCTTCTTATACTCCCTTCCATCAGAAACAATGTCTTATCGAAGGCGATTTCCGTTTGGTAATGATGATATAAATTTGTTAATATTATTCCCGGGAGAGTAAGCTTGTGAAGCAAATAAATCTTAAAACAGTCATACGAAGAGTCCTTGTTTTTGTAAACTTCAGCACCATGATAAAATTAACCCTCTGGTGGCTTTGGTTCCGGCGTAATCGAGTGTTTTTCATATTTGAAGGCCGCGAATACACGTATCGGGAAGTCTATCAGCAATCCCGGTGTTACGCGCAGTTTTTTCTGGGCTTAAGAAAAAAGTTGGTAGACAGCGGAAGACTGGACAAAAATAAGCGGCTTTCTTTCGGTGTCTATATGGACAATACTCCTGAATTTCTTTTTGCCTCTTTTGGCGCGGGACTGAGTAATTCCATCCTCTTTGCCATCAATTCCGGGTTCCGGGGCGAAACACTCGCCAAGATTATGGATCAGGCCGGAATATCGTTTCTGATTATCAACGATAGCACCTTGAAAGAAGTTGGGGATGTAATAAAAAATGTGAAGGTGATCGGTCCGGAAAATGTCTACGTCGTCGGAGAGAAGAATGCGTTTCAATCAAAGGGATTCCGGTCACTGGAGGAAGCTGTTAAAGAAGCCGAACATACGCCTGTGCCCCAGAGCTATCGGGTCAAGGTGGATAATTTCAGCCCGGTGATCGTTATCTATACTTCGGGTACATCGGGGATGCCCAAGGGGGTTCCCTGCACGCATATCAAACTGGTGGGCGCGGGCTTTGTTGTGCAATCGGCGGTTCATCTTAACAAAAAGGATAGAGGTTACATCTCGATGCCTTTATTTCATTCAAACGCCTGGTATATCGGGATACTGCCGCAGATGATCGTGGGCGGCAGTTTTGTACTAAAGAGGCGTTTCTCCGCGAGCGCCTTTGAAGAAGATATGCTCGCTCATGGAGTTACTTTTCTTAACTATGTCGGCCAGCCTCTGCATTACATTATTGACGCTCTGGAGCGTAAATACGGCAGCGGCGAAGCGGTTGAGAACGCTCTGGCCAAACATTCGCGCAACAAGTTTCGCAGTGCCTACGGCAACGGCGCCACGGTCAACGACCGCATAAAACTAAAACGTTATCTGGGCATGGAACATATTTATGAAATCTACGGTTCCACCGAGGCGGTCATCACCACGGCGAATAAACCCGGAGATCCTATCGATTCGGTCGGCAGGGTGGATGCTTCCATTCGTATATTGGATGAAGATGGCCGGGAATGCGCGCCGGGGGTGACGGATACGAGCGGCGCGCTCACCAACTATGACAAGGCCGTGGGTGAAATCTGCCGCAAGGTGGGCGAAAACAACCTCAGGTTCGAAGGGTATTTCGGCGCGGGGGCGACCAACCAGAAATTCCGCGACGGCTGGTATCATTCGGGCGATTTAGGCCATATCCGGATTGTGAACGGAAAGCGCTACATGTTTTTTAATGGCCGCACCGATGACTGGATCCGCAAAGACGGAGAGAATTTCTCGGCGGAGAGTGTCCTTGTTTACGCCCAGAACATCCCAGTGGTGGATTGCGCTATTGCCTACGGCGCGCCCTGTGAAGTTGCCGATGAGAAGGTTATGATTACCGTCCAGCTTAAAGATGGCGCCGCATTTGATCCGGATAAAGTATACGCGTGGTTTATCAAACAACAAAGAGAAGGCGGGATGGACCCCAAATGGATGCCCGATTATATCCGCGTCATCGAGAAGTTTCCTGTTACCGATACCCAGAAAGTCATAGTGCGGCCTTTCAAGCGCGAGCACTTCGATCTTGAAGGCAATCCCGGCATGCAGATTTATTATCGTAAACGTGGCGAGGATACCTATCGCCGGCTTACTCTTGATGAGTTTGGTAAAATCAAGGAGGTTTTCAAGTTGAATGGCCGTGAGACAATTTTAGCAGCACGCTGACTCCACGGAAAATCCGGGAGCAAGACATGCATTTGTTTGCTCAGGGGTGATAAATTATATTGCAGGTAAATGGGAGCTTGACATTACCTCTAATTTTGTTTAATTTGAAATTAAAAGTCATCAATTTTGCATAAGGTGCTTATGTCGGATGAACTTTTTAGATATGAAATAAATACAAGAGTAAGGCAAATCTTAATCAGCTACAACGTTGATATGACGAGAATTAACTATTCTTGTATCAAAAAAACAATATATGTGTATGGCAGTTTAAATAAAGCCCTTTTTGGAGAGTTCAGTCTTTCTGACATTAAAAATATAGTAGCGGAATTAATGAAACTGCCTCGTATTCGTGATGTTCAGTTTGATTTGGAAAACTGGTTTATTTCCAATGAAACAGGTGAATTAAGTATTATAAAAGGCAAAAAACAAATCGTATGTTCTATACCAAAAGACCTGACGAAGCCATAGTGTTTGTTTTTGCTTACGGCGTCTTTTGTGTCGGCGTCGAAGATGAGTGTGTTTGGAATAATAGTGATAATTATAAAACAGTTTCAGGATACACAATTTGGTCAGATGCCCGCTCCGCTGGAGAATTCATCTTCCGATGAGAACATGCGCATGATCTCCTGCTTTTTTTCTTCAACATACTGATCCAGTTCCACCCGAATTCCCTGATGCTGTTCCATCTCCGCTGTTCTCTTTTCCAGCGACTCTATCTGCCTGCCCAAAAATTTAAAGGCCTCCGCAATAGGATCGGGAAGTTTATTGTCCGTGAGTTCCTGTATCTCCTTGCCGGAAAATCCGAGGCCCAGCCGGGCAGGCACGCCGACGGCTACAGCTCCGGCGGGAACGTCATGAACTACCAGAGATGCCGCCCCGATACGCGCCCCGTTCCCGATTACGATGGGACCTAAAATGATAGTCCCCGCCCCGATCATGACATTATTTCCCACGGTGGGGTGGCGTTTTTTCTTCTGCAGGGTCACGCCACCAAAAATAACGCCTTGGTAAATGAGCACATCATCTCCGATCTCTGACGTCTCACCGATGACCACACCGGAACCATGATCAATAAAAAAGCGCCGCCCGATCTTTGCGCCGGGATGTATCTCAATCCCCGTCAGAAATCGGCTGATATGAGAAAGCAGTCTGGCGCAGAAATAACATTTCCGCCGCCATAAAAAATGGGAAATCCTGTGAATCCAGATGGCGTGGAGCCCCGGATAGCAGGTAAGGACTTCCATTAGCCCTCTGGCAGCAGGATCCTTTTTGAATATGGTCTGGATATCTTCCTTTATCGTTTCATAAAATTTCATTTGAAAAATACCTATTCTACTTATTATTTATATTTTGCTCTGCCTCAAAATTTTCTTTGTAATGGCACACTGTCACGAATTATTCGTTAAAACAAAGATGGCATTCAAAGCCAATAGATTAGGCCAGAGATGCACAATTTCTTTTTCTCCCAGATAATGGGCTTCCACAATCCGGATATTTTTTTCCTCACAAAAGTTCTTAAAATCCGTGATGCTTAAAAAGCGCACGTTAGGCGTATCAAACCAGAGATAGGGCAATGATCCGGTAATGGGGGACTTTCCTCTGAAAAACAACATGAGCCGCGATTTGATATAGGCAAAGTTGGGAAACCCGACAATGACTTTATTGCCGATGCGCATGGCCTCCTGAATGACTAAATCGACTTTTTTTACTTCCTGCATGCTCTGGTTCAGAATAACATAATCGAAGGAATGATCCGGATATTCCCGCAAGCTGTTCTCAATGTCATCCTGAAAAACACTTAAGCCCTTCTTGACACATTCCTGAATGGCCTTATCGTCCAGTTCAATACCCTGGGCCCGGACATGTTTATCCCGGACGAGGGGATATAAAAGATCGCCTTCGCCGCATCCCAGATCCAAAACGCGCGAATCGGGCTCAATAATCGAATAAATGATGCGGTAATCAAGATGAATATCTTTAGATGCCATAACTGTTCACTACCAGGTATCCGTTAAAGGTCTTGTCCAGAAAATGTTTGATCAGTGTTGTCTGCTCCACCACCTCCACCAGAAAGGCATCATGGCCGTAAGTGGACGTCAGCTCGCAATATGTAGCATCAACGCGCCTCCTTTTCAATACCCGGACTATTTCCTGCGACTGGTGCGACGGATAGAGCCAGTCCGACTTAAAGGAAATGATCAGAAAGCGTGTATTGATGGCCTTTCCGGGCGGAATCATTTTACTTCCCGACAGATCAAAGTAATCTATCGCTTTTGTAATATAGAGATAGGAATTGGCATCGAAGCGCTTCACAAAATTAGCTCCACGATAGCGGAGATAACCCTCCACTTCAAAATCAGCGTCAAATCCAAAGCTGAACTTATCGTTCTTTAATCGCCGGGAAAATTTCTCTTCCATGGACTGATCGCTCATGAAGGTGATATGCCCGATCATCCGGGCAACCGATAGTCCCTTCTCAGGCTGGCCATACTCGTAGTAATTCCCCTCACGCCAGGCAGGATCAGCCATAATGGACTGCCGGACCACTTCGTTAAAAGCAATCTGCTGGGGAGAGTGTTTCAGCGCCGTGGCAATAGGAATGGCCGACCGCACGCGCTCCGGGTAGGAGGCAACCCATTGGAGTACTTGCATACCACCCATGGAGGCTCCGGCAACGCACAACAGTTTGTCGATACCTAAAAAATCGATGAGGTGCCGCTGAGCATGAACCATATCGGCCAAGGTGATAAAGGGGAAATCCAGCGCATAAGGTTTCCCCGTAGCCGGATTCATGGAAGACGGACCCGTAGAACCTTTGCAGCCGCCGATGACGTTTGAGCAGACGACGAAGTACCGGTTTGTATCGAAGGCCTTGCCCGGCCCGATCATGTTATCCCACCAGCCCGTGTCATCTTGTCCCTTGTGAACGCCTGCCGCGTGGGCATCCCCGGAAAGGGCATGCAGCGCCAGGATCGCGTTTGATTTATCCTTGTTCAATTTTCCGTATGTTTCATAAGCAAGGGTGATCGGTCCCAGTGTATCTCCGCTTTCCAGTTTATGTTCCCTGCCCGATTCGGCAAAAGTATAATACTGCGTTTCTACAACGCCTATCGAATCGTTCTTTCTTTTTTCGTTTTTTATTTTATTCACTATTGATAATTCCCAAAAATTTGTTCTGGTCATTGCGAGCCGACCCTTGGTCGGCGTGGCAATCTAAGCCGTAGAGTGGATAAAGCGTCAGCGCATCCAT
This sequence comes from Syntrophaceae bacterium, assembly GCA_003141615.1. GTDB lineage: Bacteria > Desulfobacterota > Syntrophia > Syntrophales > Smithellaceae > Smithella. The sequence continues at coordinate 52,736 of PLMV01000134.1, read as the reverse complement.
CAATTATCTTATTACTTTTGAAACAACCATGTCGACAAATACCTCTCCCCGCTATCCGGCAGAATGGCCACGATCATTTTACCTTCGGCCTCCTTACGCTTTGCCACTTCCAGGGCGGCCCAGAGAGCGGCGCCGCTTGATATTCCCACGAGAATGCCCTCTTCCTTGGCGATTCGCCTGGCCATCTCTCCCGCATTTTCATGGGCGACCTGGATAATTTCATCAATCACATCCCTGTTCAACACATCCGGGATAAATCCGGCGCCAATCCCCTGAATCTTGTGGGGGCCCGGTTTTCCGCCGGAGAGAACCGGAGAATCAGTTGGTTCCACAGCAATCATCTTTACTGATGGTTTTTTCTTTTTCAATACCTCACCGATACCTGTAATTGTACCGCCTGTGCCGATTCCGGCAATAACATAATCAACTCTACCGTCCGTATCCTGCCATATCTCCTCTGCTGTCGTCCGGCGGTGTATTTCGGGATTAGCAGGATTTTTAAATTGCTGGGGTATGAAACTGTTTTTATAATTCGCTGCCAGTTCCTCCGCCTTTTCGATGGCGCCTTTCATAGCTTTGGCCCCTTCCGTCAAAACCAGTTCAGCGCCCAGAATGCTTAAAAGATGCCGCCGNNACAAAGGCAAGGGCAATCCCTGTATTTCCGCTTGTCGGTTCGATGATCACCGTGTCCTTGCTGATAAGTCCCGCTGCCTCCGCCGCCTCGATCATGGCAACACCGATTCTGTCCTTCACGCTGGAAAGAGGATTGAAGGATTCGATTTTTACAAGAATCTCCGCGTTCAATCCCTTCTGTATTCTGTTGAGACGCACCAGAGGTGTTTTTCCAACCGTCTTGGTAATATCTGCAAATATATTGGACATAAATTTCTCCTTTCTGCCGCTATACCTTTGTCAATGCCTGTTCGATATCGGCAATGATGTCGTCAATATGTTCGATTCCTATAGACAACCGAATAAAATCCGGTGTCACACCTGTGGCTAACTGTTCTTCTGCGGAGAGCTGCTGGTGTGTTGTCGTTGCCGGATGGATTGCCAGGGTTTTTGCGTCTCCCACATTCGCCAGATGAGAGATGAGTTCCAGGGATTCAATGAACTTCTTTCCCGCTGCCGCGCCGCCCTTGATTCCGAATCCGAGAATTGCTCCCGCGCCTTTCGGCAGATATTTTTTCACCCGCTGTTGTTCCGGACTGGACTTAAGTCCCGGATAGTTGACCCAACTGACTTTCGGATGTTTCTCCAGATAGCCGGCCACGGCCAGAGCGTTCTCAGAATGACGGGGCATTCTCAAATGAATTGTTTCCAGTCCCTGCAGAAAAAGGAAAGAGTTAAACGGCGAGAGAGCCGGTCCCAGATCACGCAGGAGAGATACACGAGCTTTGGTTATGTAAGCGATATTACCCATGGGCTTCAGGGCTTCCACAAAATTAATCCCGTGATAGCTCGGATCAGGATCGGCAATCAGTGGAAACTTGCCGTTTGTCCAATCAAATTTTCCCGAGTCAACTATCACGCCGCCCAGTGATGTCCCATGACCACCGATAAATTTGGTAGCCGAGTACACAACAATATCCACCCCGAAATCGATGGGTCGAAGCAGGTAGGGCGAAACGGTATTATCTAAAACGAAAGGAATACCGTTTTTATGCGCAACACCGGCAATACCTTCGATATCGGCCACGTCAAGTTTGGGATTCCCGATAGACTCCGCGTAAATCGCCTTCGTTTTCGGTGTGATCGCTCTCTGCAAAGCATCGAGGTCGTTCGATTTGACAAAATTTACCATGATCCCGAGACGGGGAAAAGTGTAATGAAACAGGTTATAGGTTCCCCCATAGAGATTGTCCGCTGAAACTATCTCATCTCCGGCACGAGCGATATTGAGAAGCGCCAGAGTGATGGCCGACTGACCGCTGGCTACCGCCAGCGCCCCGACTCCGCCATCCAGAAGAGCCATTCTTTTCTCAAAAACATCCGTCGTTGGATTCATCAGCCGTGTATAAATATTGCCGAATTCTTTCAGGCCAAAAAGATTGGCCGCGTGTTCGGTATCTTTGAACTGGTAGGAGGTTGTCTGATAAATGGGAACAGCCCGCGATCCCGTTGTGGGATCCGCATCCTGGCCGCCATGCAGTGCCAGTGTTTCTATTTTTAATTTCGCATCTATTTTACTCATTATATGTCATCCTTTCATATTAGTCTTAAGGTTGTTCTCTATCATGTAAAACCTCTTCTATTGTTCCACCACCCAAAACGCGGTCATTTTCATAAAAAACCACTGACTGGCCGGGGGTGATTGCTTCTTGTTCTTCGGCAAATATTACTCTAAGCCGGCCGTTTTCGGATGTTACATCGCAGAGCGCCTCTTTTTTCCGGTATCTGATTTTGGCATAAACTTGCTGAGGCCAGGATTTAGCCAGCATGTTTATATCGCAGGCTACAAGCCCCTTTGCCTTTAAGTCTTTCTTTTCACCGACGACAATACGGTTTTCATCGGGGTTGATGGATACAACATACAACGGTGTTGCATGACTGATACCCAGACCTCCCCGCTGGCCGATAGTATGAAATATAATTCCCCGATGCTTGCCCAGAATCTTTCCCTGCATATCCACAATCGGACCCGGATTTGATTTCTGCACCCGCTCCAAGAGAAATTCCTGATAGTTTTTCTGTGTTACAAAACATATATCTTGGCTCTCCTGTTTTTCCGCAACAGGCAATGATGCTTTTTTCGCTAGCTCCCTTACTTCATCCTTCGTCAGGGAGGCGAGGGGAAATAGAACGTTCCCCATTCTCTCATAAGGCATGGAGTAGAGAAAATATGTCTGATCTTTTTTTCTATCCTTCGGCCTCTTCAGGCAATAACCATTTTCGTTTCGTTCGATGGCCGCGTAATGACCCGTCGCCAGAAAATCAAACCCGATCACCTTCGCTTTTTCCAGAAGACTTCCAAATTTCAGGTAGCGGTTGCATTCGACGCAGGGATTGGGTGTCCTTCCTTTTTTGTATTCGCTGATAAATTTAGCGATGACCTTATCTTCGAGCTCAAACGCGTAATCAAAAACATAGTGAGGAATTTTGAGCCGGTCACATACCCTTTTTGCATCATCGATCGCGGTAGCGCCGCAACATCTCGCGCTGTCTTCTGCTACTGCAATACCTAAGCACATGGTTACACCGGAAACATCATATCCTTCATCTGTAAGCAGCATGGCCGCGACGGATGAATCGACACCGCCGCTCATGGCTACCATAACTTTTTTACCCATATGTTTCCTTTACTACGGAAATATATTTTTTACCGTCATTCTTCGCGGCACCCCGCATCGTTACATCACCTTGCCCGATGGAGTTTTTTCTGATCGCATTTTATAATCATCGAGGGCTTTTTTTAACGCCTCTTCCGCCAGATCGGAACAGTGCATCTTAATGGGCGGTTGCCCCCCAAGAGCCTCCGCAACTGCACGGTTGGATATCTTCAAGGCCTCTTCAATCGTCTTGTTCTTTACCAGTTCCGTAACCATGGAACTGGTTGCAATCGCTGCACCGCAGCCGAAAATCTTGAATTTGGCATCGGTAATAATATCATCCTTCACCTTGATATAGAACTCCATTATATCGCCGCATACGGGATTTCCCACCTTTCCGACACCGTCAGGATTTTCGATTTCCCCGACATTTTTAGGATTCCGAAAATGTTCCATCATTTTATCACTATATTCCATTTATTTAACCTCTTATTTTTTTCTCGGGAGCGGATGATCTTTGCGATCTTTTCAGATATTATGCATCATCGCATTTCCCGCTTTCTCCTGATTCATTTTGACCAGCATATCCAGAGTGATCGAACTTAATGTCTCGGAAATTTTCCCGCCGATAATCGCCCAGATGTCATGACTGGCGCAGATTGGCACCCTCGGACAAGTGGAAGGATTATTGACACAGTCAACAAGAGAACAATCTCCTTCCAGAACATCCACAATCTCCTTCATAGTGATCTGTGAAGGATCTTTGGCAAGGCTATATCCTCCATGCGCCCCCCGGATAGAGTTCACCAAACCGACACCCCGCAGGGGTATAATAATCAAACTCAAGTACTTCTCGGAAATATTCTCCCCTTTGGCAATATCTTTAAGAAATACCGGGCTTTGACCATAATTAAGAGCCAGCGCCGCCATCAATCTGACTCCGTATCGCGTTCTTGTGGAAAGTTTCATATCAATCCTCTGATTTAATCACTACCATTACTATCGTATAGATAGTAATTAAACTATTAGAAAAGAATTGTCAAGAAAAAATGTAAATGAGGGGATGCTGTGACATTGCCGGGGATGGGTTCATTTTGCAATCCATCATTCGTGAGGATATTATTGATTACAATAAGCTTTCGAATCGGTTTCCAAGGCTTGCTTTGTGTCCATGCCCGCTATTTGCATTCGAATTTATTTCTTATCTGTGCTAAATGATTATTCAAGTAATTAATTTTTTGAAAGGCGAGATCGTATTAATAATCTTGAAAAGCAGGTAAGGAAAAATTACAAAAACAAACTTAACGACATTTAAAGAACTAGGCATCGATAAAAGAATCCTCAGCGCAATAACGGAGATGGGATTTGAAATACCTATGCCTGTTCAGCAAGAGGTAATACCTTTTCTATTGCAGGACACAAGGGATTTAGTTGCTCTGGCTCACACGGGAACAGGTAAAACAGCCGCATATGGCATACCCATTATTCAACAAATCGATCCATCCTCATTAAAAACGCAGGCGCTGGTTCTGGCGCCCACCAGAGAACTTTGTTTGCAGATAACGGATGATCTGACTCACCTTGCCCAAAACATCGAAAATCTGAATATTGTGGCGATTTACGGCGGCGCAAATATTTTCACTCAGATAAAACAGGTGGGGGCGGGAGCCCAGATTGTCGTGGCCACGCCGGGCCGCATGCTCGATATGCTCAAGCGGAAAAAAGTAAATGTATCCGCCATCAACTGGCTGGTGCTGGATGAAGCCGACGAAATGCTGGACATGGGCTTCAAAGACGATTTGAATGCCATATTATCCGGCACTCCCGATCAGAAAAGAGTTCTGTTGTTTTCAGCAACGATGCCCTCGGGAATTGAAGCGATTGCCAGAAGCTATATGAAAAAGCCCAAGGAAATAACGATTGGCTCTAAAAACAAGGGCGCGGAAAATATTCAGCATCAATATTATGTCGTGCATGCCAAAGACAGGTATGTAACACTTAAAAGAATTGCCGATTATTATCCCGAGATCTATGCGATTATTTTTTGCCGGACAAAAATTGAAACTCAGGACGTTGCCGATTCCCTGATAAAAGACGGCTATAATGCGGATGCATTGCATGGCGATCTTTCCCAGGCGCAAAGAGACAGCGTTATGAACCGCTTTAGAACCAGAAACCTGCAAATGCTGGTGGCAACGGATGTTGCGGCACGGGGAATCGATGTTACAAATTTAACTCACATTATCAACTACAACCTGCCGGACGATATTGAAAACTACACCCACCGTAGCGGCCGGACAGGCCGGGCTGGTAAATCCGGCATTTCCATTGTCATTATAAATTTAAAAGAAGCTTTCCGCATTAAGCAAATTGAAAAACAAATCGGCAAGAAATTTGAGCAGGTTAAAATACCCACCGGCAGTGACGTTTGTGAAAAGCAGCTTTTGCATTTAATTGAAAAAGTAAAAAACACCGAGATCCAGCATAAAGAAATCAGCGTCTTTCTGCCCGCGGTTTATGAACAATTGAAGGGAATCAGCAAGGAGGAAATAATTCAAAAGTTTGTATCGGCGGAGTTTAACCGTTTTTTAAGTTATTATCGCAATGCCGCTGATATAAATGTGGAAATGAGGAAAGAAAGCGGCAGAACCGTTTCCAGTTTCAGAACCGGGTCCGGCTCCAGTTCCGGTTTCGTCCGTTTATTCATTAATCTTGGGCAGATGGAAAAATTTAATGATCGTCGGCTTACAGCTTACCTTTTTGATACAGCCAATATCCCTAATCTGCGTATTTCCCACGTTGAGGTAACGCGCAGTTGTTCTTTTTTTGAGACTGATTCTCAACAGGCGGATTTTTTGATGGCAAAATTTAAGAAAGAAAAATTCCAGGGCCGCCATGTCCAGATTGGGTATGCCGACAAAGGCAAGAGGAATAAAGGTAAAGAACGGAGCAACCGGGACTATTCCAAAGCCACAAACGCTTTTTTCGCAATTAAAAGGAAGCGGCGATAAAGTTTCGATCAAGAAATCCGGAGCATATGCTGAATCAATAGCGTTGTTTGAAACAGTCATTTCAAAATCAAAAAAAATTTTATAAGTGCTCTTTAAAGGAGACAGGATGGATACACGACGAGACTTCATCAAGAAAAGCGTCATCGTGGGCGCTTCTTTGTGCCTCCCGGTTTCTCTGACGCGTGAAAGCAGGGCAGCTTATCCTGATTTAAAAACACGCACCCCGAAAAAGGTATTGATTTTATGGTATAGCCAGACAGGCCAGACGCGTAGATATGCCCGGCTTATCGGCTGCATCCTGAAAGGGAAAGACCTTACGGTAGATGCACTCGATATTCAGGGAATTGATAAAAACATACTTCCGGATTATGATCTCATCATTATAGGCACACCGGTATTTTATTATGATACTCCCTCCAATATCAGCGAGTGGCTGAAAACAATTCCTTCCATAAAGGGAACACCCGTTGCATCCTTTGTTTCCTTCGGCGGCCCGGAAGGCAATCAGCATAACGCGTCTTGTCACATTCTCAAACTTTTGGCGAGCAAATGTGGAGTGCCTGTGGGAAGGGATGCTTTTAGAAATATTGCCACTTATCCAACACCCAACTGGAACAGTACTAATCAGATTTCCGGACAGCATCTGCCCAATGCGGCAACGTTTGATCAGGTGCGCCGCTTTACGGCGGACATGCTGGAAAGAATTACCCGTGGTGAAACAATTTCTATCGGATACGAAATAGCGATGAGGGAAGGTTTGCGGGCGCTGCCTCTGGTCTGGCTGAACAAGAAAGCTATCAGCAAGCACACTGTTGATGCCCCAAAATGTATTGGCTGTGGAACCTGCGTGAGAAAATGTCCAACCAAGGCCATCAACCCATTCAAACAAATTGTTGACCGGGATAAGTGTCTGGCCTGCTTCGGCTGTCTGAATAATTGCCCTGCCGATGCCGTGGTGATGGAATACAGGGGCGAGCGTCTATACGGTTTCCCGGAATATTTAAAGCGAAACAAAATTACGATTATGGAACCGCCGGAATTTAGCACGTGCAGCCTGTGATTATAATGCCTTTACCAGATTGACTGATCCGACGGGCGACGCGGTAAAAATTATGAAGAAGCCCTGCTGCATTCAATAATAATTGTTTGATTTTAATAAAGCATTGGCTTAAATAATTAAGCGCTGAATCAATAGCGTTATTGGGAAAATAGCTGATTTATGTATTACGTATATTAATTGTTAGGCCACGGATGTTAAGTCATGAACAGTCTTGAACTTAAAATACCCCCAGTTGTCGTCTTCCTGTTATTTGCCGCCGCCATGTGGGTGATTCCGTTTCAAATACCCATGATCGATTTCTTCTTTTCTTTTCGGCTGCCTGTTTCACTGATTTTGATCATCGCAGGCGGTGTTTTAGCTGTTGCTGGCATATTCGCCTTTTATAAGGGTCAAACAACTCTGAATCCAATTAAACCTGAGGCCGCGTCAATAATCGTTACATGCGGGGTCTACCGTTTCAGTCGCAACCCAATGTACGTAGGTCTTCTGTTTGTCCTAACAGCATGGGCCGTGTGGCTTTGTAACTTACTGGCGTTCCTCTTCCTACCGGCATTTGTACTGTACATGAACAGGTTCCAAATCCTGCCGGAGGAGCGAGCATTGCAAGTCAAGTTTGGTTCTGAGTTCAATGACTACATGATGTCTGTGCGAAGATGGCTATGAGGCAAAATCATTCGTTTATTGTTTAAACCTTTAAATCCGGGGACACACTGAGGAAAACCATGAAAAAACAAACTAAAGTCGCCGCAATTCAACTTGCCACAAAAGTAGGGGATTCAACCGCAAATATCGCCAGCTGTGAGCGTTTATCATTACTGGCGGTCCATGAAGGCGCGCGCTGGATCGCGTTGCCGGAATTCTTCAATACGGGAGTCAGCTGGAACCCGAGGATTGCCGCAGCCATTCAGACCACTGACGGCGCGGCGGCAAGTTTCTTGCGTGACTTTTCCGCAAAGCATCAAGTGGTGTTGGGAGGTTCATTTTTGTGCAGACTGCCAAAGGGTGGTGTTCGCAATCGCTACCTGTGTTACGCTAGCGGCACCCTTGTTGGTCAGCACGACAAAGACCTCCCCACGATGTGGGAAAATTATTTCTATGAAGGCAGTAACCCGATCGACAGCGGTGTGCTCGGGACCTACGACAACACGCGTATCGGCGCGGCCGTCTGTTGGGAGTTCATGCGCACGATGACCGCGCGCCGGCTCCGCAATCAGGTGGATGTGATCATGGGCGGTTCGTGCTGGTGGAGCGTACCCACCAATTTCCCTGGCTGGCTCCAGAGGCTCTGGGAGCCGGCAAACAGTCTCAATGCCCTTGCCGCCATACAGGATAGTGCCCGTCTCATCGGTGCGCCGGTCATCCATGCCGCGCATTGCGGCGAGATTGAGTGCCCGATGCCGGGGTTGCCGATCAAATACCGGGGTTTTTTCGAGGGTAACGCGGCCATTGTGGATGCGAACGGTCAGGTGCTCGCGCATCGCAGTGCCGCGCAGGGTGAAGGCATCGTCTATGCGGATATTTCGCTGGGCGCTCGATCAGCAACCGGGGAAATCCCCAATCGTTACTGGTTGCGCAACAGAGGTCTTCTGCCCACTTTTGCATGGCATCAGCAACGTTGGTTGGGGAGGCGCTGGTATGCACGCAACGTGCGTCAGGCATAAAAACTTTTGTTACACCATTTGAGCAGCCCAATAAATTACGCCTTTTCTGACAATAAATATTTGTCTTAAAAAAGATATTGATGTAAATAATTAAACATTGAATCAATAGCGTTGTTTACAAACAGCGGATTTATGTATTACGTATATTAATGTTATCCACAGAAGAGAAACGGAGAATGGACCTGACAGAACTGAATACAAGAGGATGGATGCTTGTTGACGGCATCTCATCACAGGCGGACATTCTGGAACTTGGTAAGGCATTGGGTTCTCCTGTGCGGACGCCTAATGGGGTGCTTGTGAAAGAAATACGACGAGTACCGAGGAATGAAGCTCCGCCAGGAAGTCAAAGTGCGATCTATGGAGCCGGTCCCTTTCCACTGCACACCGATACAGTGTTCTGGCCATTGCCCGTGAGATATGTGATTCTTCGAGGTTATGGTGATACTCGCAGGCCGACCACAGTCAAAAGTTTTTCCGAACTTGTGAGAAACTGCGACACTCAGTTTCATGTCTGTGCCCGGGACTCTGTGTGGCTTGTTCGTGCAGGTTCCAAAAGCTTTTATTGCTCAATGCAATTCCGCCACAACGATTCGCATGGCTGGCGGTATGATGCGGACCTTATGACTCCTGCGAATTACGCGGCCCTTCATGTTGACAAAGTCCTTCGGCCTCTGGTCACCAGTGAGGTGGATGAGTCCATAACTTGGTCTGGTGATAAGGCTGTTGTTTTTTCCAATTGGACTGCTCTTCACGGGAGAGGCCCGCAACCGTCAGATGAGGGTATTCGTGTAATAGAACGACTATATGTGAGGTGATACTATGAGTTGGGATCGTGATCCCCTTTGGGCGAAGGCGCGCCTTTTTTTCAGTATGCGTTCAATACACCGCGTGATGATGCGACATTCGGGCTTTGGTGTTCACTCGGGCTGGAGCTGCTTGCACGAGCCACATTGGCATCCGTGAGCCCCACACTGCTAGCCCAGCCAGACAAAGAACAAAAAAACCTTCTTCATGTAGTTCATAAGGAATCGGAGCTTCAACTTCCCAAGTCGATCGCTACGACCCTTGTGTTTGATCTGTGCAAACGAATGTTTCCTGTGTTCTCTGAGGAAGATCGAAAAGTGGCTTTGGCATTGCTGAATCGGCGCAATGCAGAGTTACATTCAGGGGCGGCGGCATTCGAAGAGTATCGGTCAAGCCAATGGCTGACAGGTTTCTATCACGCCTGTAGATCACTCACTACTGTGCTCGAAGAATCGCTGAAAGACTTGTTTGGTGAGCAAGAAGCCAAGTTTGCAGAAGAGATGCTGGCAGAAAACCGAGAAAACGTTAAGAAAGAAGTCCTGAGCGCAATTGCCACTCACAAAAAAGTGTTCGAAGCAAAGCAACCAGATGAGCAGAAAGCAGCGAAGCTTGAGGCAGAGAAACTTGGTCAAGAACTGTCAACAAAACGGCATCACAGAGTCACATGCCCAGCCTGTGGCTGTACTGCAACTATACAAGGTCGACCCTTTGGGAAGGAACATGTGACCCATGACGAAAGCGGTGAGATTGTGGTGAGGCAAGCAGTGTCACCGACTGAATTCTCATGTCCTGCATGTGGATTGAAGCTTACGACCTACGCTCAGTTGGAAACTGCTGGCCTTGGCGATCACTATACTCGTAAGACTACATACTCGGCGGTAGAGTATTATGGACTTATCGATCCCGATGATCTTGATTCATATATTTATGAATATCTTGAGTCGCAAGCTGGAGATTTCAGGGAATACGATAACGAATAGATGCGGATAACAAAGCTTTGCATAGCAACGCGGTAAACCGCACGCGTGAGCGCACTCGTTAGCCGCATCTGATTATCAAACTACAAAAGATAAAAAAGGAGAAATATCCATGAAGCAATTTGTTATCACTCCGGCAGCGGGGAAACGTCTAATCGGAAAAGCGAGGCAAATAAATCCACAGGACACGCGGTCCGCTACTTGTGATCATTTCGTTAGGAGAAAGAATCAATAATGACATCGCCGCGTTTACAAGAAAGCATTCGTGCTATCGCCGTCTTTGAGGCGGTCAAAGGAGTCTTCGTGCTAGTTGCCGGTTTTGGACTCCTCAGTCTCTTGCATAAGGATGCTCACAGGATAGCCTGCGAGTTTATTTCACGAGTGCACTTAAGTCCTGTACAAAAGTATCCAAAGATATTTATCGATTTGGCAGACAATATAACGGACAGCAAGTTATGGTTCTTTGCGATTCTGGCTCTGATATACTCGGCCTTCCGTTTTGTTGAGGGTTATGGTTTATGGAAGGAGAGAGTTTGGGGAGAATGGCTGGCTGTAGTAAGTGGAACGATTTATCTTCCAATTGAAATTTACGAAGTATGCGTCAAGGTCTCAGTCGTAAGTGTATTTGCGCTGGTTGCTAATATAGTCGTGGTTGGCGTCGTCGCATACGTGTTGATTCAAAAGAGGCAAACACAGGACAAACGCTCCTAATAAGGCGATGGAGAGAACGCCAGCATTTGTAACGTTAGCTGTATCTGATGGTCAAACTGCGAAAGATAAAAAGGGAGAAATATCCATGAAACAATTTGTTATCGCCCCGGCGGCGGGGAAACGTCTGATCGGAAAAGCAATCGCCAAGCATGCCGCAGTGGCGAAAGCCCTCAAAAAAGGAACTGTTGTCATTGTCGCCGGAACAACCAACGGCTATGTGGCAGAGGAAATACTTTCAGCGCTGGGTCAGGCAAAGGAATTCAAGCGTGATCGTTTTTACCGCGGAATCATTCTTCCCCCTAGCCGCCCGACAACTTCTACAGGAAGACTCTCTGACGTAAGTAAATTTCCTGGTGACGTGGTAATCAGAAATGGAGTTTTTCAGAGGGGCAAAACGATATTCGATGTCGTCGATGACATGCGTGAGGGAGACGTCATTCTGAAGGGAGCCAATGCTGTTGATTTAATCCGAAAACGAGCGGCAATCCTGATTGGTGATCCGAAAGCGGGAACCATCGGCGTTTCTCTGCAGGCAATGGTTGGCCGGCGTGTCCGGCTGATTCTGCCGGTTGGACTGGAAAAGCGCGTTTATGGGAATCTGGATGAACTGGCGGCAAAGATGAATGATCCGGGAACGCATGGTCCCCGGCTTTTGCCAGTGCCGGGAGAGATTTTTACTGAACTTGACGCAATCGCGTTGCTTACCAGCGCCTCAGCTCAATTAGTCGCGGCGGGCGGTGTTTGCGGGGCGGAAGGAAGCGTATGGCTGGCCGTAAGCGGCAAACCGGCGCAAGAAAAAGCCGCGGAAGTTATTATAAAATCTGTCGTCAACGAACCGGCGTTTAGCTTCTAAAAAGGATGAAACAGAATGAAAAGATCCTTAAAACAAACAATAATGCTGGCCATACTTAACAGGCACGTCCTGATACTGTTTAACGTTATCCTATGCGCAATAATCGTTTCAATCGTTGTGGAATTTATTACCCTGGTCATGACACCTGAAAACGACATTAGAGAAATGGTTGAAATGTGCAATGGCATCGCAATCATTCTGTATGGGTACGGGGTAGCGCTTGAATCCAGGGCACCCCTTATGAGGCACCTCAAACTATATCCGGATTTTGCCACCCCGCTCCAGACCGGAGTCGACGCACTGTGCCATAAATACGGCATCTTTATATTGTTGTTGGCCCTTGCCCAGGAAGTACTGGTGCACCTTGTCACCATACCAGACCGCGTACTTAATACGGCTGGCAAGGAATCCTACATTTTTTCAATCTGTATAACCATGCTGGTATTTGTTTCTTTCCTTCTCATACGCCTGACGGTAATGGCGGTACTTCCTGCCCGATTGATCGTGGCGTACGGCGAAGAACAAACCGGGACGGTGGACCGTTGAAACGCGCCATGGTGAACAAATGGTTAATTCATGAAAGATAGTCAAATCAATGTCGTTATCAAAATATTAAAAAAGGAACTGGAAGTGGGAACAATGCCGATTGTTTCTCATCTGGCGGAGGATCAGCGTGACCCTTTTGTCATCTTAATTTCCACTCTCCTGAGCCTGCGAACAAAAGATGAAGTTACCGCGGTGGCGACCGAAAGGCTCTTCGAGCTAGCATCCTCTCCGGAAGAGATGCTGAAAGTTCCTTTAGATAAAATAGCCAAGGTAATTTATCCTGTTGGTTTTTACCGCGTAAAGGCGCGCACCATTCATCACGTCTGCCGGGAACTAATCAAACGTTTTGCCTCCAGAGTGCCGGATGATATTGACGATTTATTGAGTATCAAGGGCGTTGGCCGCAAAACCGCCAACCTTGTTGTCGCGCTTGCTTATGGCAGGGATGCCATTTGTGTCGATACTCATGTGCACAGAATTTCCAACCGACTGGGCTACGTTAAAACAAAAACGCCCGATGAGACAGAATTTGCCCTGCGGGACAAACTGCCGCGCCGCCACTGGATCATTTATAACACCATCCTGGTTGCTTTTGGCCGGCAAACATGTAAGCCCGTTTCTCCTCTTTGCAGTCAGTGCCCGGTAAATAGGTATTGTGATCGTGTTGGTGTTACTTTGAGCCGCTAATCCCATTTCTAAAGGAAGTTTTCGCCATGTTGGCGAAAATTCTCGGCAATGTGAGTTCCTATTTATTATGCGCTCTCCTTAAGGGAATGCGCTTCCGATCAAAGCGCTATCTTTGTTGGCGTTGTTGTCGGCTTCCTCAACGTATTATTAATATGCCTCCTTGCCTCCGCCTAGCCCCGCTGAAGCGGGACAGTTCAACTAACGAATTCCATTTCACTGCGTAACTGTAATTCGAGTTTCACTGCCGCCTCGATATCATCTTCTATTTAGAAATGTGATAACTTGCCGTAATTATTCAGATGGAATTAATCAGCGTCGCCGAATCATGACAAATACTCCCAAAAGAAAAAAGTTGACTAGCTTATGTCGTTTTGGTATTGTCCACCGGTTTCAAAATAAATTTTAAAAAGAGAAAAATTTTATGTATGCATTATTGATTATTTTACATATTTCAATTTGCCTTGTTTTGATTCTAATTGTGCTCCTACAGGCAGGTAAAGGTGCCGACATGGGCGCGGCTTTCGGCGGTTCCAGCCAAACGGTTTTTGGCTCCTCAGGAGCCGGTACTTTTTTGGGAAAGATGACCGCAGGGGTAGCTATAATTTTTATGCTTACATCTCTGGCACTTACATATACGGCAAGCCACAGAAGTTCTTCGTTGATGGATCGGTCTAGACGCCCCGTTGCAGGACAGACACTTCCGATAACGAAACCAGATGCAGCAAAACTGCCAGTAATACCTCCCGCAGCACCGGTAAGTAAATAAAGAGCTTTCATAGTGACAACCTTGCGACCGGATATGATAAAAGTTCAGAGAAATATTACAAAATCGGTCACGTGGATCGAAATATTAAAGTTTTCTTGATGCCGAAGTGGTGGAATTGGTAGACACGCTATCTTGAGGGGGTAGTGGCAACAAACCGTGCGGGTTCAAATCCCGCCTTCGGCACCATAAGAATAACAAAGGGTTAGATGATTCATCGGTTAGCCCTCTTTCTCTTTTGGAGCCACTTGGTCAACGTTTTGGTCAACACTTTTCAAAAAGCCTTCCATTTGGTCAACTGCTTTTCGGATGTCCAGAGAATCAACGGTATCATAACGAAGAAACATTTCCCTTGTGGAATGACCAGTAATCTTCATAATGACAGATTCCGGCACACCTGACCTTCTCATGTTTGTATTGAAACAATGTCGAGTGTCATGGAAGACAAAGCCGTCTTTTGTTCCTCTGCCATATGGAATTCCAGCGTCACGGCAAGCCCTTCTCAAAGCAGTCCTGAAGTCCTTTATGGGTTTCCCTTTAAATAAGAAAACATGATCATCGTGAATAGCCTTAGGGATGCTTACCAGTATGTCATACAAACCATCACAAATAGGAATTTTTCGGGCTTCACGATCTTTCGTTTCCGATGCTTCAAGCTTGATGATCCGGCTTTTCATGTCAATGTGACTCCATGTCAAATTCAAAACTTCACCCTTTCTCATACCGGCATAATAGCCCGTTGCCACAACTGCCCTTATATGAGAAGGCAGGGCTTCCATAAGCCTATTGAACTCATCGGAAGAAAGAACTCTATCTCTTGCATTGGAATCGCCTTTGAGAAGCTTTTTGACTCGCTTGAATATCTTAATGGTATCGCCACTTACAATGTCATTATCAAAAGCCTTATTAACCATTGCCCTTGCCATCGCTATTTGTTGGTCTATGTATGAATCAGCTTGACCTTGGGCTTTCCTCTTTGCCTGATAATTTTCCAGATCAACAGGCTTCAAAGTATTTACGATGTTATTTCCGAAAACTTGATTGAATGAGTTTAAATTAATTTTAAGAATGTAGTACCTGGCTAAAGCTTTTACGCTTTCCAAGTTCAAATACCATTCCGTCAATTCATTGAAGCTCATTTTTGCATCGGGTTTGATGTCAAAGATTCTATTCTCCCGCTTCTGACTTCGCCGTTTGCCATCGGCATCTTTCGCTTCTTCAATGGAAAAACCGACAGATTCACGCTTTTGTTTTCCGCCGGGAAGCCTGTAATTAATCCAGTAACGAACACGTTTTGATTTCTTGGCCTTGACCAAGTCTTCTCCACAATCGCATAAACGGTTACTTGCGCTTTGCTTTATGTGGCAAACTGGACATTCTGCTAAGATTGCCATACTTTTTACCTCCTTTTCTTTTTAGTTTTCTTTTTTACCCTTTGTTGATTCACCTCCCTCCAATTCCAAACATCTCAGGGCAAGGTGCAGGAATGACGGAATACTTCTAATATTACGCTCCCACTGGCTTACAGTCATAACATGAATGCCTAGAGCCTTTGCAAGTTGCGACTGACTGTAGTTGTGGTCACTTCTCCATTTTTTTAATTCATTATGCGTCATAGCTTATCTATAAGTCATCGACTTATATTTGTCAAGTTTTTTTGAAGGTTTATCCGTTATTTATTACTTCCTGTAATGTTGTTTTTGTTGTTTTCCCAATTCATACAATATTTCAATCCGTAATAAACATTATTCACCCCCGGTGAAAAACATCGACACGACCTTCATCATTTTGTAGTTATTTTTTCATTGACATATAAGCGTGGCTGCTATATGTGTTTCAAACACGTAAAGTGATTCTTCCCGAAAATATTTCTCATATACCTGTGATTTAATGCTCTGAAAAGTTGCCGAATACACTGGATATTCTCACTGTGTTTCTACCGCTGTATGAATCAAACCTTTTAAGTAAAGAAGTTTGTGCAGCCCTTGTCATTATGTAAGCACGTAAGGAATCACTCAGAAGTATGCAGTAAGACAGCATCTAGCGAAGTTGCAGTAAGCGGTATTTTTAAAAATCTTATTTGTTAAGAAAGGAGACTTCCATGCCATTAAATCTTTTATCAGCACAGGAGCAGAAGGCGTTTTTAACGCGCTTAAAAAACCGGAGTCTGTCGCGCACTGCACTTCAGACGACGGAGGATCTTGTTGTCAAAGCCAATTCCAAAATGGAGCTTTCAAAAAAGCAAGGGCCGTTGAAACCGTTTGTGCTCAAGCCCAAAAGCATTGAGGATATCAGGAAATGGATAGGTGCTCCGGAGAAGGTAGTAAAGGGAACTGCTTTTCAGTCCAAGCACGTGCATGAAATTCGCATGATTGAAAACATTATTAAAAGAACAAAGATTAACACACTAACGCCAGCCAATTCCAAGAAAACACTTACAAAAGCCATGTGGGGCAATGTCGAACTTCAGGCCGCCTTTATAGCCGTAGCACATGCCATAGTTGCTGGATTAATCGATGTAGGGACTCTTAAACGTCATTTGAAAGAGGAGATCAACAATTATGTGGTAAAAGTCGATGTGCTGAACTGGTGCTTTGTTGATGTGACGATAAAGTCCGGTGGATCTCTTATTTTTTCCGCACCCGGACCGCATGTGTTCACTGCGCATTCCCTTATTATTGAACCGGGAGGAAAAATCGTTACCAATCAATCGCATGTGACATTTGATTGTGATTATATCGAAATCAAATAAAAGCTTTCTGCATGCATATAACCGAGGCATAACATTTATTCACTTTTAAGGAGGAATCAATGAGTGCAATTATTGAAATCAATTATGCGAATGGCGCTGATTCCGGGCAAGGAACGACTGGCGGAAATGGCGGAAATGGATCTGATGGTAAAAATTCTGTTTGCAATTGGGACTCCGGATCGGATGCGGGAGCCGCTGGCGGGCCCGGTGGAGACGGCAATAAAGGCGGGACAGGTGTGAAGGGTTCTGATGCACCGTGGGCCTTGGACATGACGCTAAATGTAACAAAGATCAAAGGAGTACTTTCTGTCAAACGTCTTGGTGGAAGAGGCGGCACCGGCGGAAAGGGCGGCACCGGCGGACGGGGCGGCGACGGCGGGAAAGGCGGCAAAGGTTGTTCATCGGGAGCCTTTTCGGAATCCGCAAAGCCGGGTGGAAATGGCGGTAACGGCGGTAACGGTGGCAACGGCGGAAAGGGAGGAAAAGGCGCCGAAGGCGGTAACGTGTATGTGTATTACGGTGAATGGGATGGCGACCCAACAATTGTTGACGTTACGCCTCCTGACGAATTTGTTCTGGGCCAAGGCGGGCTCGGAGGCAATGTCGGTGACGTCGGCCAAGGCGGTATCGGCGGAGCCAACGGCGATTCCGGAAAGGCAGCTAACGGCAACGACGGATGCAATGATGAAGATCATGGCGTTTATCCGGGTGTAACCGGCGACTCCTCAATTTATCCCAAGTATCTTGAAGCAATTCCTACAAGCGGGGGATAGATTGTTGACATGGGTGTAAGTCGAGAGACAATGTATCACTTTGCTGAACCGCTCTTACAATTCGCCTGTCAAAAAAGCGGTTGTGACAGCCAGTGGCTGGATCGTGTAATGGATAGTATCGTAGGATCAGATGCTAGATCACAACCGTTTTTTCCCACTTTTTCGGGGCTGTGTTATGACGGATTTCCCCTACAGTTATGTGTGTCATCCTCTCGCGATGGTGAGGAAATAATCTTGATTGGCGATCCCTTTGCTAATATCACGGAAATGACGCTTCGTGTATCAGAAAGCGTTAAAAGTGTGGCTTCATTGCTCTATTTGACGCAATGCAATGATCTCGAAAATTTAATATCAGCAACAATCGATGCCATTGTTCCCAAGGATGAGAAAGATATATCCGGCCTGAGCCTAGGCGCGTTATGGCTAGCTGCCGGTGTGACCACGAAATCCTTTGCCCTGTATACGTGCGCTTCGTGGGGTTCTGATAGGGACCGGAAATGGGAGAAAATTGCAAAGTGGTTTGCGAACGTTTTAAAAAGAGATTATCAGGCACGTGTCACTATAGATTCGCTGAAATGCATCGCAATCCCTGAATGCGCTTGCATCGAAGGATCCGTGGCTGGTCATGTGCGGGCAAAAATTTATTTTCGCCTTTGCACTGCCAGCACCGGGGACAGTTTGAGCTTTCTGCCCGTGGCGGATCCGATAGTACTTGAATTTCTCGAAACGGTCATACAAAGGCGCAATATCGCTTTTTCAGGCATTATTTTCAGTATTGGCTTTTTAGTTGAAACCGGAAAGATATCTGATTCCAAAATTGATGTCTGCTGCCATTGTGTAGTCCGGAAACCCTCAGAATGGAAGGCCGTTTTCGCCGAATTACACCGTCTCGATCCTCTCGTCCGTTTTGACAACAGCAGTGAGATCGTCGATCGAGAACATGTGGAACTAGCATGTATCGGAATCGGATTGGACACGCGCAAACGCGTTCGAATAAACACCTATTGGAAGCCGACGGCTTAGGGAGTTGTTACAGATGTTGACCAGACAAAAAATAGAGTCAATTTATACTGATAGATATGCCGGAATCTATGATGCATTGTATCTTGAACCATGGCTCAATAAACACAGGTGGAACATCAGAAAGATCTCGGAAATTATCTCTCAATATCCCGAACAAGGTATTCTATGGCTCGATGCATGCTGCGGGCAGGCATGGCACTTTTCCCAGTTCCCCAATAGAATATCAAAAATAGGCGTCGATATCAGCCTGCCCCAGCTTCGGTTGGCTAAGAAGAAGAATCCTGATGCGTTTTTTCTACAGAGCGATATTCTCAAAGTCCCCTTTAAAAGCAATGTGTTTTATCTCGTCACCTGTTTTTGGGGGGCATACTGCTACCTCGACAGCATTAAGAATATAGGCGCGTTTCTTGACAATGCAGTATCATGGACAAAGGAAAACGGGACATTATATATGGAAGTCCTTCTTCCAACAATGCTGGAAAGCTTTAATGATTCATCGTTTGCCCACACAACAAATTTTCGTGTCGTTCCCGAAAGTGATAATTACCACACATGGTCCTATACCGACTGCGGAGGTAAACATATTATGACCAGCCCTCCGCTCGAATTTTTCACGTCAAGGTTACAGCCATTTTTCAGCATCGTTAACGCTGAATATGACAATGGCTTTATGATTCATCTTATTGCCTCGAATAAGCGCGGTCTCGGTTCAGTACGGCAAAGGAAGGGTCGTCAATAATGGCACCTACATTGCAATATCGCCTTCATTAAGATTAAGACAGAGGGACGCTGTTAACTCTTATTAACTTTTGCCTTTGCGAATCAGTTTGTCGTTGCCACTGCATTGTTGCCGGGCCGGGTGTGGGGAACGACGAGACAGGTCTTCGATTGGCTCATTAGCAAATACCGCAATTCAAATGGTAATCTTCAATTCTGACAACTGCCCACTACTGAAACTAAGTAGGTGAAACAAATAATAGACTTCTTCCTGAAATCGAGTGTCAGGCAATTTTGACTGGCATACTTTCTTTCAAGCAGAAATCATCACATTTCTACTATTGACAATTAAAAAGAAGTGTGATTTAAAAAAACATTCAATGTTTCCCCATTCACTTTTACGTAAATAACTCCTTTGCAATATTCCATCACTGATGGACGTTGATCATACGACATATTTCTGAAATTTTAATTCTTGGATCTTTTTGCGGAGGTGCATGAATGATAAAATCAGAAGACGTATTCAAAAAAGAACTCAAAGCAATTTCTGCAAAACGCGAAAAGTGTAACTCTAAAGATGGATTTACAGACTCATCAAACCTCTTCGGCATTTCACTGTCAGGTGGAGGAATCCGCTCAGCGACAATAAATTCTGGCATTCTAAAAATTCTAAACAAATGTGGCGTATTACCATCAGGAGACTTTTGCTTTGCGTCTAACCAAGCGCATCTAAGCGGACGGCCTATGGCCACCGCTGATACCACTGATCAAACAAAAGGAGAAAGTGATGATAAAAAGATTTCTGTTGGCGCTGATGATAGTCGCTGGTCTGGTGATCGAATCGTTTGCGGCTCAGTTCGGACCACCTCCCGGGGAGTTCGATTACTACGTTTTCTCCCTGAGCTGGCAGCCCTTCTTCTGTGAGACACATCAGAACAAGAAAGAATGCAAAACATGGAAAGAGGGAGACTTCGACACAAAAAGCCTGGTTCTACACGGTCTCTGGCCCAGCAGATTCAAGGACAAGAAACACAGCTACGGCTATTGCGATGTCCCTGACAAAACAAAGAGAATGGACAACGCCTCTAACTGGTGTAGGATGGGAATGCCAGACTTATCACAAAACACCATCGACAAGTTAAGAGAGGTTATGCCGGGCTATCAGTCGTGTCTTGAGAACCACGAATGGTATACGCATGGTGTCTGCTCGGGCATGGAGGCCGACATTTATTTTGCCACGGCGGCCCGCTTCGTGAAAAATGTTGCCGGCTCCGGGCTCGGAACGTTTCTCAGCAGCAATGTCGGCAAGGAAGTCGATTTCAATGATCTTGTAACAACTGCGAAACAAGATTACGGCAACAAGGCCGTTACCATCAGATATATCTGCAAGCACGGCATGCTCAGCGAGGTCAGGATGTACCTGAAAAAAGATCTCCCTGAAAAGGAGGGAATCAGCGCCGAACTCCTCCTTTCCCCCGACGCTTCAGAGAAGAGCACCTGTCCGCATACAATTCGTATCGATAAGTTCGGCAAAGCGGATGATGAATGACAAGGGAGCCACTTTCACATTTATTCAAGGAAGATAAGGAGGATATTCTGTAGCTAAAAATCATAAGGAATTGACTAATTCGGCAAAGTGGTGATGCGTGCTTAATAAATATAAAAACCTCAAGCTCAATCTTGCCCATATGGGCAAACAGGAAAAAATCATGTGGATTATTCCCCGCAATGCATGGCGCGACACAGTACTCCAACTCGTTAACGAATACGAAAATGTGTACACAGATTTTTCTTGCACGGCATTCCATGACGAATATTATAAATCTCTCAAGAAATTGCTTAGCGAGCAGTCAAACAATCAGCACGTAAGAGAACAAATACTTTTTGGTACTGATTTCATGATAAATTTGCTCTGAGCTAATTCCTACAATGATTATCTTGAAACTTTTTTCAAAACTGAACATTTCAATCACAATGAAAAGGAATTGTTTTGTTCAGATAACCCTGAGCGGTTCTTATTTCATCAGAAGAAGGGGGAAATAACTAATGTTCAAGTTTGATCACAAAAAGTTGTTTGATGGTTACCGTTCTCATTTTGGACCGTTGACGCAAGACCTGGTTGACGCCTTGGAGTTCCTACTGGGCAAAATTGAGAACGATTCTCGATTTCCAGGTACTGATACGGATAGGCGAAAGATAGCTTATTGTTTAGCGACATTTCAATGGGAAACCGCACACACTATGAGACCAATCGATGAACATGGCTCGCCGGAATACTTCGAATCCCGCTATGGTCCGCAAACAAAAGTTGGTAAACGTCTCGGCAATACACAGCCTGGCGATGGCAGTCAATTTCATGGACGTGGGTATGTGCAATTGACTGGACGAAATAACTACAAAAAAGCGGAAGAACTAACGAAGACAGATTTATTAATGCATCCTGAACAAGCGAAGGAACCGAATCTAGCTTATCGAATTGCGGTTCAGGGAAAGATTGACGGTTGGTTTACGGGTAAGAAACTTAGTCAATTTATTATGGATGGTGTTCCGCCTGACTTCGAGAATGCCCGCACCATTATAAATGATCATGATAAGGCGCAAGTAATTGCTGATATTGCCCGTCGTTTTGACGAGGCGCTACTTTTTGCTAAGATTTAATAGATATTATACCACAAATGTTAGATCAAAAAGGGAGGGTAAAGTTATGAACATGAAAAAGCGTTTGTTTCCGGTCAAAGTTGCACTGTATGCAGCAATTGTATTTTTCAGCATGACCATATTGGGATACCTTGGCGGCGTTGATCATTATGTGGCATTCGCTGACAACTCAGTCAATTCCACTATAGAGCAGTCTTCAGCTCCGTTACCTCTTTTGGAAAAGGGACATCCCGTAGATTGGTGGTTTGTCTTTAAATTCAATGCGTCGACATTTCCCGGTTGTGACGGAGAGGCGACGCGTTCTTGTCCATTTGGTGGAAAGGTTCAAACTTACAAGAATGGATATAGTCAGCAATATATATATGCAAGTAGTGAAAATTCCACACTTAAAAAAGGAACAAGATGTCTAGGCGACACAACGCGTGACCCTGTTGGAGCAACTTTTGATCAAGTTTATAGCAGTTCATTCTATTATGTAATATGGAACGATCAGTTCTATGATCATCCGAAAATCAAGCGTTGCTCAAAGTTCTGCGCAGAACCATGGGGACATTTAAAAGGCATCGTTGTATGGAATGATGATGGCAAAGGATTTGTGATGCAAGTAACAACGCCATCTTGGCCTGCTTCTGGAAGTTCTTCAGCACCTCGCAAGAGTGATGGTAACACATTAGGATGTGTTCTGGATAATAACGTAAAAGTCAATCAACATTTCTTTGCATTGAAACTCAACAAGGATGACCTTATACAGGTTCTTAAGGCTCTACAGAATTCAAGCATCGTAACAGACATCACTAATCAACAACTTGTTTCAAATGGAGGTCCTTCGGATATTCAGGAACTCGTAAAAAAACTTGGGAAACAATCCACTAGCAAAACATATACGAAGGTTAAACTCTCATCGGGAGTTGTACTGATTTCCAAACCATCGGAGCTACATGTTCCGCCATGGCAATTTGCTTCGGCTGTATTGAATGGAACTCCTCTCAGAGCAGCTACTTGGTGGTCTAAAAATAAGATTCCAACAACAAAGAAATCAACAAAAATTACCTGTTGGGATGACAGTCTTGGTGTTCCCGGCCCCGTAGAAATAGCAACTCGCGGCGAATGGGATGCAACAACAATTGGCCTAAAAGGTGGAAGCAATCATGCAAAAATTGGAGTATCAACCGATAGCGATCAACCGTATGCCATTTTCAGTGATTTGAATCAAGAAGGTGCATTAACCGAAAAAGATGGAAACAAGGGATGTTTAAGCAGTCAAAATGCTAGGGGTGGTACTTTTTATATTATTGAGAATAAAAACTTGTTTGAAAGTGTAACAAACCTTATTGCTGGAGATACTGCGCCGGCTGAATAAATTAAACGAAACAAAGAACATTCATTTAAATGAAATAAATGTTTTCTTTTATCATCGAATAAGAGGGCATGATCATGGATCAAGAGAAAACGACCAAGAAGGAAGTGGGATTAGCTCTTTCAGGTGGTGGTTTTAGGGCAACGTTATTTCATATCGGTTCGTTGTGGCGTCTAAATGAGCTTGGATGGCTTAAAAAAATAGACGAGATCACTAGTGTTTCCGGTGGTTCCATAACAGCGGCATTTTTGGGTCTTCATTGGAAAGACTTAAAATTTAACAGCAACGGTACTGCCGGAAATTTTAAAGAAATAATCGTCTCTCCTCTTCGCGAGTTTTGTTCAAAAACAATAGATGTAAAAGTTATTGTCGGTGGTATGCTTCTTCCGTTTGTCCATCCCAGCGACTTGATAATAAAAAGTTACAACAATAATCTTTTCCACGATAGTACCCTGCAGGATTTGCCATCAGATAAAGAAGGACCAAGATTCACGATTTATGCGACCAGCTTACAAACCGGGGCCAGCGTAAGATTTGAACGTCCTTATTTAGGGGATTATCATATAGGTATTATTCCGTCCCCTAAAATACCTATCGCTCAGGCCGTCGCAGCTTCAAGTGCATTTCCGCCAGTACTTTGTCCAGTTATCATTGATCTTGATCCTTCAAGTTGGAAAAACGAACCGGGGGCACTTCTTTACAATAACTTAAATTTACGATCAAAATTGGTTCTGGGTGATGGGGGCATCTATGATAATCTTGGATTGCAGCGAATATGTAGGGATTGTGAGACAGTTTTGGTAAGTGACGCAGGTGCTCCATTTGAAGTGAAAGATTGTCCCTGTTTTATTCGTTTCAGCCTTGTTGCAAGAACCCTAAGAACTCTGGATATTACAACGGAACAAACTAGAGCTCTGCGTAAACACAAATTAATAGATGAGTTCAAAGTAAAAGCAAAAGAGGGGACGTATTGGGGCATTAGTACAGATATTGATGATTATGAATTAGTTAAAAACGGTTTCCCTGGTCCTATGACAAACGATAAGAACACAACACGGTCAATGTCCAAGATTCGTACCAGATTAAACGCATTCAGTGAGAAAGAACAGGGCCAATTGATTAATTGGGGTTATGCGCTTACTGATGCAGCCATGCGAAGACATTTGCTTGGGAAGGGTGTTAAACCTGGACAATGGCCGATTCCAGGTTATGAATTATAATTGTTTTGTGTGAAGGAGGTTTAAAATTAACGGGAAAAAAAATGCAGCATCCAAACTATATGCTTTGCTTATAGGTATCGACTATTACTTGCCAAATCAATTGGCAGGCGGATATTACTATGCCAGTTTAGGAGGTTGCGTACGGGACATCAACCACATGGAAGATTTTCTGAAGAGTAAGCTTGGTATGCCTCAAGAATGCATCTTTAAACTGACCGCTACCAATACGGGTCAGACACAGCCGCTAGAGTCACGTGACCAATTGCCCACCTACGAGAACATGGTCAGCAAGCTTAAACATGTTACTACGGTGGCACAACCCGGTGATCAAGTGTATATCCATTACTCAGGACATGGTGGTCGTACGACTACTGCTTATCCCGACCTAAAGGGCGCTAAGGGACTGGACGAGGCGCTCGTACCCACCGATATCGGCAATTCAGAGACCCGCTACCTACGAGATGTAGAGATGGCTCACTTGCTGAAGACTATGGTAGACAGGAATCTCATCGTCACTGTAGTTTTGGATAGCTGCCATTCAGGCGGTGCCACCCGTGCTCTGGGCAGTGCAATCGCAATCCCTCGACGTGCAACCCCAATCCCCGGGTCTGCCTTAGGCGTTATGGACTTCGTTGACACAACACCTCGACCACTGGACAGCCAAATTGCTTCACTTGAGGTATTGAGAGATACTTGGCGCAATCTTCCTGGGGGCGCAAAGCGCTCGTTGAAACCGGGCAGTGGTTGGTTACTGGAACCGCAGGGTTATACGCTTTTGGCTGCCTGTCGAGCCTCTGAATCCGCATACGAGTTCGCCTTCAACGGAAGAGAGAACAACGGTGCGCTTACTTACTGGCTGTTAGACTCCCTCAAGCAAATTGGACCTAGACTGACATACAAAATGCTGCATGACCGCATCCTTGCCAAAGTTCACAGCCAATTCCAGGGGCAGACACCCCAGCTTCAGGGAGAAGGCAATCGGGTCGTTTTTGGAAGCGAGCAGGTTGAACCACATTATACAGTCGTTGTGATACAGGTCGACGCATCTAAGAAACAAGTGATGATTGGAGCTGGCCAGGCCCAGGGGATGCGCAATGGTGCACAGTTCGCTATTTACCCACCTGATGGGGACCTTGATCAACGAGACCAGCGTCTGGCCCTTGTCGAGCTTGTAGAATTAGGTGCGACGGAATCGTGGGCCAAAATAACGAGCAAACTCCGACCTGATGAGATCAAACAAGGATCTCAGGCAGTGCTTCTTGAACCAGGGGACATTCGCTTACAGCGCTTTGTGCATGTGCCTATCGATCAGGCCGAGACGAGAGCGCAAGTTGAGACGGCTATCAAAGAGGGTGGAAGCGGTTTTGTGCAGTTGGCTGCCGATAGCGAACCTTCTGATTTTCAAGTAATCGTCAAAGACGACCGGTACAAAATCTGTGATCCGGCCGGTATGGAAATAACCAATCTGCGTCCTGATATAGGGATAGGCGAGAAAAACTCGGCCATGCATGTTGTTCAACGTATTCTGCATATGGTCAAGTATCGAAACATCCAAGAGTTGGATAATCGAGATCCCATGTCACCTCTAGCGCGTAAGCTTGTGGTTGAGTTGGCTGGTGTGCAAGCGGACTTCGATCCGGCAGATCAGCCCAAACCAGAACCATTTGATGCTCCGGGAAATACGCCGGTGATTAAAGTTAATGAATGGACGTTTCTGCGCATACGGAATAATCTGACACTGGACAAACCGAATGATCCCTCGCGTATTCTTAACGTCACGGTTCTGGATTTACGGCCTGATTGGGGCATTACACAAATATACCCCTCCGGCGCTGGGTTTTTTGAACCCCTGGATCCCGGTCAGGAAATCCTGCTCCCGTTGCGGGCCAGCCTGCCAAATAATTACAAAGAAGGAACCGATATCATCAAGGTTTTTGCCACACTGGGAACGACCAACTTCCGCTGGCTGGAGTTGCCATCATTGGACCAGCTGACAGGAAGTGTAACAACTCGCGGAACACCGAATGACCCACTGGAACAGCTCCTGATAGCAGTATCTTCACAGGCACTTAAAACTCGTAATCTGGATGTAACTGCGTATCCGAGTCGGGAGTGGATCACTGCTCAGATCGAGGTGCATATAAAAGAGACATGAAGAGGCTGGTAAAGGGCTTCCCCTGTTTTTGCGATAGTTAGGATAGCCCCCAATGAACAAGAAAAGACTTTAGAAACAGGAGGAGTAAAACAATGGGAAATGACAATCAAGGAGACACAGCAAAAACCACATGGACCCCAGAGCAAAAAATCCAAGGATTCAAGGAGCTTGTAACGGCAATTCTTGGTTTCTTGATTATGTTTTGTACACTCATTCTTGCAGCATTGACTTTTTCATATGTGAACGAGCCGACGAAAATAACTAATGCCAAAGATATCCTACAAATTTTACTTGGTCTTGCAGGCGTTGTGATTGGCTATTATTTTGGTCGGGTGCCAGCCGATGCTCGCGCTGCGCAAGCACAGGAGCAGGCCAACACCGCAACTGCCCAGACTGAACAGGTCAACGCTCAAGTCCAGGTAATGGCTAATAATGTTGAGCATGTGATGGACAAGATTTCACCTGCGGCGTCTGTCGCAGCCCGTGGTGCTAGTACTTTACAGAACGATCCTGACTTTGCCAAGGATCTGCAACGCATACGCGACGATTTACGCGCTCTGGCAAGCATGAGCAGATTACGAAGATAGACGAATATAGGCATGAACGTCCTAGTCACTTAACTTTAACGCTACTTAGTCAAGAGGATTGACTTCTTACTATTAACATAAGGATATAAGATCATGACTGAAAAAAATGATTTTAATGCTAGTGCATCCGTACCTATCGAGGTACTCATCAGAGCACCTTTAAATACTATCATTGAAAGTTGGGAGTCAGCACAACCGACGTCGCACATTGACCCCGAACTGCTTGCTAACGCTCCTGGTATACTCGAGGCTGTGGGTTGGCTGACAAACCATCCGGGGCTTGCTCGGCTTCGAAACGCCATTTCAACTCGCGACGAACACGCTATAGAGTCGCTCGTCCAGCTTGCCAACTACCTATATACGGCGTGCGATATACTAATAGAAGGATGCAAACAGCGGCTACGCGAGAATAACTGGGAAGCTTTACATCTTGAGGCGGCGCTAGTTGCCCGTCTCACTGCTGCTACTAAGCGGGATGGACAAAGAGCCCTTGCGCAGTTCCTTCTCGCCAAAGCCTGTCGTGCCCTTGGCGATACTAAAGGGACGATTATTGCTTACGAAGCTGCGATCGAGGCGTCGTCGAAGGTCAGGGACGAGCATCTGCTTGCTGTGTCCAACGACAATCTCGGCAATGTTCTAGCCGATACCGGACGGTTCGATGAAGCGCTTGACCATTATGAAGAGGCACTCCGCCACGAGGCTAATCCAGAAGGTCGCCGCACCATCTGGATGAACCGATCAAATGCACTTGTTGCACTGGGCGATTTGCGTTCAGCATCCCAAATGCTGCAAAATACGATTGAGGAACTCGTATGTGCTGGAATAGGCGGCCAGAAGCTGGCGATTGCGCTTGATGATGCTGCCATCCCGATTGCCAAATTGGGTGAGCCAGCAACAGCACTGAAAATGCTCGAGCGAGCTCGTACTTTATTCAACCCCGAGGATATAGTTGGGCGAGCAGTCAACGCGCTGAGCCGCTCATCAGTCCTCGATATTTTAGGAGAAAATGAGGCCGCTGCTCAGGCCTTCATCGAAGCTCACGATCTTGCATTCGAACAAGCACGTCGATGCATTGATCCCGAACATTATCGCAAAGGCTTCTTCACTGCTCTGTCCACTCGATTGCCCTCTAGCCATGAGGCTAATCGGCTTTTCGTCAAGGGCCTTACCGCGAAGGATGCCGATAATTTTAACACGGCCATACAGCTGTTGGAGCAAGCTGCTAATCGAGCTCGAGAGGCTGGCGACGATGCACTGGCACTGCGCATCAACGCCAATGCGGCCGCCATCCTATTTGATTTTGGGCAGACCAAGCAGGCTTTTGCACTCGCTACACAAGTCCGTAACGAGGCGGCAACGCGTGGGTTTGCTCGCCCTGAACTCATGGCCACAGGCACTGTTGGGAGCCTTATCACCACTGGCACCGATTTTCACACCCCCCTAGGGCCGCTGGGTCTCTTTGCTATCTGCACAAAGCTTTTGGAGGTGCATACTCGCATCGTGTCTAGCGCCCGTTTATCACCCGTGGAGGAGAAGCAAGAGGTTTATGACCCCGGCACTAGCGACAACGAGTTAGCCAAACAGGCCGAGGCACACCACGCCGACAAACTTGCCATCCAGTATTACAGAAAAGCCATTAGTAAAGCGCAGGCAATAAGTGCGTGGTCCCTGCTGGCCAACCGGCTCGCTGGATTGCTTCAAGTATCCTCCCGTAATGGCAATGTGCAGGAAGCCGATAGCATAACCGACAAGCTCACTGCGCTACTCGACAAAGGTATTCTATCGGATCACGGTAAGCTTATAGCACACAAGATTATCGGCATTCATCTCGCCGATCGCAATCGCAAGGTGGCTATTGACCACCTACTGCAGGCATGCAAGATCCTTGAAAGCCTATGCCACCGGATAGTGTCTGGAGCCGGCCGTGCCGATGTCGCCCGCCAGAATCAAGGGCTTTATCGTACACTTGCCCGTCTGTTACGTGAGGCTGGTGATGAAACGGCATCCTTCGAGGCACTTCAGGGTGAGAAGGGCCGGCGACTGATCGATGCGCTTGCTGCACTCAATCGAGGAGTCACAGCAACTATAGATGCAGCACCATCGGCCCGTGAGGTAATGGCTCTGCTCAACCGACTGGACGGCGATAATCCTACTATCCTTATCGATCTTGCTGTCTACAAGGACGGTATAACCGCTTACATTGTAGGAGATAGCGTTGTGCGTGCCGTTCACATCGTTGGTGACACGTCTGCTCTTGCTGCATTGGAGAGTGGCGACGTGTTTGAGCGGGAGGCTCGCCTCGTCCGGCAGTGTTTGTGCGAACGTCTGTTGGGTAACCTGGGTGAGGCCGTGACTGCCGCAGTGCCAAAAGGTTGTCGACTACTTCTAGTGCCTGATCAATCCCTCTATAACCTACCGCTCCACATCATACGCGTAAATGAGCAGCACTTATGCGACTACTTTCCGATCGGTTACTTGGTGGCCGCAGGCTCGCTGAGGTTCGCACCAACCCAACGGCGACCAGTTGGCCATTCGCTTGTTGCTGGTGACTCTGGCAGCGATCTCCCCAATGCTGCAACTGAATGCGCTAATGTGGCGGCTGCGCTCGGTACTAAGCCTCTTGTCGGGCCACAATGCACCCGCGCTGCCATCGAGGAGGCGCTTCAGGCGGGTGAACTCGATGTTGTTCACCTTGCAGTGCATGGCCGGGGCGATGCACAACGTGGAGGGAGAGCCAGCCTGAGACTCGCAGACGGCAGTGGCGGCACCGAATGGGTTTCCTTTGACGAACTAAGTGCTTTCCCGTGGCGGGCTGAACTCGTCGTTTTCTCTGGTTGTAGCACGGCGGTGGCAGGTTCTCGCGGGGGTTTCGGACTCATCAGCGTCGCCGCTGCAGCTGCAGAGCGTGGGGCCGCTGCCGTAATCGCGTGCCTCTGGCCAGTTGGTGATAACGCAGCTAGAATATTCATGTCGGCGTTTTACAAGGAATTTGTCTCCCGCCGCGCAATTGGTCCCGTTGACCTCCGCGTCGTTCTCGACCATGCTCGCAGAGAACTTTGCGCATATCTTCCAACAGAGCCCGCAGTTCGTTCACGAAGGCGCGATGGCCGTAATCTCACACCGGCAATGATGGAAAAAGTAGCGAGGCCACAAATAGATCCTATGCTGACCGATGCTCTTACTTGGGCACCGTTCATCCTGATCGGTGACCCGATTTTGGAGGCTGTGCGGACTTGAACGGAGAGATCTTTTATACCTTGAAAGAAGCAAAAATGTTAATTGAGAAATGGCGCATGGAATACAATACATTCAGGCCACACAGTTCTTTGAATTATCGTCCTCCAGCACCAGAGGCGCACCTGAATTGAGAAATAAAAAATACCTAACCTCTAACTTAACATGTGGTAAAAGCATTCGGCAAGGTTATTTGTTATTGGCAAACTAATTCTTTCTAGTTTTTAATATGATATTAATAAATAAAAATCAAAGGAGGACTTCATGAATAGGAATCTGAAAAAAAGGTTTGATGAAGCAGTTACGAAGAAAATATTCGTGATAGCATGGTGCGTTATGATGTTTCTTTTCATTGTTGGCTGCACTCCAGTTTTCATCGTTCAGAAAAACGGTGACGATGTTAATGGAATTCCATTCTACATAAAAACGGCCAAGTGCTTACACCAGTCTGTGTATGTTGTCCCTTACTATCAGATCACATTTCAGGTATTGAAAGATGATAAAGTCAATACAACTGAGACTATAACAATTTCTTCTAAGGCATATCAGAGCAAACCAGTAGAAAAATTTTTAACACTTATGCACCAGAGCCCTGAGACGACTTTGCAAGCCGCGCTAAACGCTTGGCGTAGCATTTCAAATCTGAATAATGATCCGTATGAACGAGTTACCGTCAATGATGCAGAGTGGCCGAAATATCTTGTCGCAAATAGTTCAGCACCTACGGTTCTTGTGGATTACAGCAATCAATACACATTAAACGCCAAGTCTCCTTTTGCGGGAACAGTCAATGCTGATTATAAGCTAAATGAAGATGGCACGCTCTCGGAGGCGTCAGGGCAAATCCAAGAGCAGACGCTCTCCACAGTGCTGTCTCCAATCGCGGACGTGTTCAAGACTGCCGCTGGTCTCCTTAAAACAGCTATGGATGGGGGCGGGGCGGAAAAGACAGAAAAAATCACGTTACAAGCGGTTGTTGAGAAGCACTTTTTGAAGGTAACGCACTCGCAATTTACAACCTTCCAACTCGGCTGTGGAACTGATGGAAAAGAAGTTGCGGGAAAGTTCGACACTTTGATCGAAGAGGTGGCAGGCAACAGCACTAAAGACACAAAGTCAGATGATAATTCAATCAAGATAAATGGAACGGTAACTTTGCCAAAGTCGTTAGGAGCGACAACCACTACTAAAGACGCTTCAGGATCAAAGCCTTCGTCGGAATCTAAATCGGCAACGTCAGATAAGCAGAAGAAGTAAAGCCTAAGCGGAAATGATAACTGAGATAAGATTTACTGGACACTTCAGAATTTTAAGCTAAAGATGGCCGACAGTAGAGCAGCTTTTGCAATATTAACACCGATTCATGTAAACAATGTTGGGCGTCATAAAATCACAAACAATCCGAAGCAACGGCGCGCGGTCCAAGAGGCCATGTTTGAAAACCGGAAAGGAGCACAACAATGATTGTAAGTCCTATGAGACAAGAGATCGATCATCGAACCATCAAGTTACTTGTTGGATTATTCGCAATATTTCTTGCCAATTTGACAAGCTTCTTCGCAAAGACCGTCATTACTTCAATTAGCGCTTCGTACTACGAAGGCGGCTGGTCGCAAAATATATTTGTCGGATTTCTGTTTGCGATCTCTGCATTTCTACTCGCATACAACGGGCAATTTACTCGTGAGATGCTGTTGAGCAAGATTGCTGCAATCGCGGCCTTCGGTATTGCGATGTTCCCTTGCAAGTGCGGCACCCACACCGAAATAATTCCCTATGTTCACGGCACTTCCGCCGCTATAATGTTTCTGATACTGACATGCTTTTGCTATATATTCTTTCAACGAGCCCGCAACAAAGGGCACGCTCAAGCTAATGTGAGATCCTACATTTACGCCATTTGCGGCATTACTATAGTTCTCTCGATATTGATAATTGCAATTGATAATTTCACCGGTGGAATTATAAGCGCAAAAGTCGCTAGACTTACTTTTTACGGTGAGCGCGCTGGCTTGATCGCCTTTGGTGTTTCATGGCTCACAGCAAGTCGCGTACTTCCTGTCATTACGCGTTCGGACGAACGGTTCTCGCTCTTTAGCGACCGTAATTCAACGCCAGCGTTATAAAGTCGAGAATTGTGTTCCGGGCTGGTAAAGGCTTTTGTAAAGGTTTCAGTAATTGCTTAACTTGTTGCTTTTTGAATCAAAACCGCCTAACAAGTAGCTCAACCGGACGCTGGGCTCTAGGGTGTGCTTAATGATTTAAGATTTCAGAGCGCGGCGCTGGTTAGCTTGTCGTTATGCTTTTATGAAACTTAAAATGTTGTTTAATAAACTTAACGGCTTTGAAAGGAAGTGGAAGTATGAGACGGAAATATCAAGTTTTTATTAGTTCATCCTTTGAGGATCTCAAAGACGCTCGTCAAGTATTGATACAAGCGACACTGCGAAAAGATCACATTCCATTCGGAATGGAGATGCTTAAAGCTGGGACTGAACGGGGTATTGATGTAATCGAGAAGAATATTAAGAAGTCTGACATATTTGTAATTATGATTGGAGCTCGATTTGGATCACCAATCGATGATTGGATAAGTGACGCGTTAACATTCACAGAGAAGGAATACGAATTTGCAATTAAATATAAGCTTCCTATTATAGCCTTTCTGCTTGATGAAGCAGAATATATAAAAGTTAGAGCAATACTTCCAATGAATAGTAGAGAGCGAGGATGCGAGGGTGACCTCCTTAAATTCCGTGAACGAGTAAAAAGGGTCGAGGGTGGTACCCGCATCGTTGAGTTTTTTTCAAATGACAATTTAGGAGATCTTGCCCATAAATACTCAACTTCTCTGTCTGACGAGGTTGAAAAGCTCAATGATGCCGGCTATCAAGGTGGCTGGATCGAGGGACGAGAATATGAAGCACTCAAGGACAAAGATAACCTTGGTTTATTGTCCTCTGAAAATCCTTTCTTCCAAAAGTTATTAGAAGGGCTCAATAGATTCAAGACGCTATCCAAAAGAACAAAAATTGCAGAACCATTGAAGAAGGGTATTGCATGGTATTTTTGGCAACGATATCTTCCAAAGCTCTATGAGAAAAAAATTAAAGCAATTTATTTTGAATCTGGATCTTCAATTGCTTATGTTTCACACGAATTTATCGAGCAAGTAAAGGATCAAAGCTGGTTTTACCAAAAAAATATGCACAAACAGATTGCGGTGCGTACGAATAATCTATTGACTTATCTTGATTTCTTAATTCGTGATATTTCATGGCAACCAATGGACGTGAGAGTTATGCCTTATGGGCCATTTTCAGATGATTATGGTGGTACATATGGTATTTTGAATTCTGCTTATCGCCAACCAGCACCAAATAAAAACGATCCTGTACGGACAAAACTTATAGATGAGACGCAAGTAATAGTTAATAGAGTGACAAAAGAGTTTAATAAAGAACTTACAGATAGAGGATTGGTACTCATGACAGCGTCTGGTCTTGATACACGCCCTGAATCAAAAGATGCTCCTTACTCAGGGCCACATGTTGGAAGCTATCCAAACATGTTGCTAAAACGATGTCTTCTGTCACTGCCTTGTCCTAAAGTTATTTTTTTGCACCCTGATAAATGGGGATTTGATTTTTTATGGAGCAATTGCCATGCAGTTTGCGATAGTGGCTTTCCATGGAAAGAAGTTAGTTCCAAATCCCCATTAGCGATTGCCTTAGCTGCCGAAACACAAACAAAACAAAGTGATTTAGCAGAGGAACTTAAAAAACATGGATTCACACACCTTGATTTAGAGGCAGCAAAGGCTGGCTATGACGGGCCTTGGTCCATCATCGCAGCCAATAAACCATTTGAAGATTTTTTTAAGGATACTAATAAATAAGCAGAGGGACCATCCGAGAATATGAAACAAAAAATGCATAACCATGCGCTGTAGTGAAATCGAACAACACAGCGCTTTTTGAGCCAATGATGGTTTGAGTGTGCCAAATCGTTTTTT
This sequence comes from Syntrophaceae bacterium, assembly GCA_003141615.1. Taxonomy (GTDB): domain Bacteria; phylum Desulfobacterota; class Syntrophia; order Syntrophales; family Smithellaceae; genus Smithella. Next base: position 17,900 of record PLMV01000134.1, on the reverse strand, counting down.
TGCATTTTGATAAGCTTCAGTGGTTCGATTCACTGAGTTCCGCCGTTACTCTCTTTGACCAGTAATCATCAACTTTTATAACTGTCCACCACCAAACAGTTGTAGGTGAAAGCAACAAAAAATAATTGCCATTTTTCGGTTAGGCACCCTACCGCCCTTGAGCGGACACTCTGTTTCATCCCTCCCTTGCGGGATTTGTTTTCTCTCGTGAATTACAACCGACTTCGGGCTGGTTGTTGTCCACCCATAATTAATTTTCAAAGAACATTAAACTACTTTATTTATGAATATATCCACAAGTTATTCTAAAGTCGCTCGTTCAAATTATCTGTTGACCAACCGTTGACCAAGAGATTGCAATAATTTGATATGATTGCGTAATATTGCAACACATTACAATATCTATGTAGTGGGCAATTTATCAAGATAAGCATCCAAATCCTTCACATCAAAAAGAACCTTCCCCCCGATGTGTTTTGACTTTACAGGAAAAGGATTCTCTGCCTTCGCGCCTGATCTATTCCGAAGGGTTTTTTCGGCAATGCCCAAGTATCCGGCAGATTCGCGGACGGATAGCATTCTGGGCTTGCGTTCTCTTATAATATTTCTATTCTCTTTCTTTGTATCCCGGTCAATGGAAATAAGGGCCTTTTTCGGTTGCTGATCCTGAATAAGTGGAATCAGCTTTTCAACCACCATGTCTGCTATTCTTTCAATGTCTTTCGGCTCAAACTCTGTTCTCATTTCCTGTTGACCAGTTTGTCCTTTCGTAAAGGGTATAGAGGGCATGACCAAGTAAACCCTCGCACGACTCACACTTTTCAATCCATACAAGCATTATCTCTTTTTTCAATTTTTTTTATTAATTCTTTGACCTGATCTACAAGTGTTTCCTTTGGCTTCCCCGAAAAATCCATACTCTTGATGATCTCCGAAAGCCTCTGCGTGGGATAATTGGCATAAGAGGAAAGCATAGTAGCAATATGCTCGTGCCCGAAATTCTGGCTTATGGCTTTCATTTCTTCGCCATTCTTACAACTTCTGAAAGCCAAATCAAAAGCTAAATGTCTAAAGGTATGCGGCGGGTAATATGGTAGCCCCGCTTCTTGAGAGCGCTTTTTAAATATTTCCCGGATTCTGCCGGTGCCTTGCCAGAAAAATGGCTCAACCTCCGAAGCGGTTTCAAAACTCAGATCATCCATACCCTTATCTGCTTTAGCGCGGGGGAATAAAGGGTCTTGCGAGCCATAGCCTTTAGATTTTAGAAGTTTTACCCATTCAATTAAATAACCAAGCAATTTATCATCAAAGACAGGGAGTATGGTTAGTACATGCTTGGAAAATTTCGTTTGCACGCCTAACTTCGGGTTCTGGTCAATGGCGAGATCGTTTTCGTCAAAGCAGCCAAGCGGTAAGGTCACTATGGATTTATCCCGCATCCCGCTTAACAGGGTAAAAGAAATCATTGCCCTATCTCTTTTATCAATTTCAGTGCGTGCGTTAATGGAACCGGCCAGTTTAATCACATATTCCTGTAGCGGAAAGTTGCGGGGGATATATTGCGTGGCAATTCGTTTTTCTTTTTCCAAAGGCTTAAGATAATCTACCGTGTCAACGGTAATTTTGCTTTTATAGCCGGGTTGCCAGGCAAGCCACAAAAAGAATGTGCGCATATATCTTAAATAGGTGCAATATGTGGTCAGGGTAAGGGGGTTATTCTTGTTCTTTCTTTTCTTAAGCCATTCCTTAAACTCGACTGCCTTGTCTGAGTTAAAGGTTGCAAAATCCGCCAGTCCGGTAAAATCTTCATATATCAATATTGCTTTTTCAATAGAATTTACCGTAGCATTGCAACGGCCATGTGCCTCTTTGAGCCATTTAAAAAATTTGCGTTTTACCATCTCATTTTTAATGTTTACCGTTGTCATTTTTTAATACCTCTCTATGTCAGTGTTACAGGAGCTATCTCCATTACCATATAGTGTCGTCTTACATTCCGCTGAAAGCATACCTTTCATTTCTAATTCTCGCACCTTCCGATCAGAGGAAAAAAGAAGCAAAGGCTGACTGCATATCTCACAGATTCCGCTTATAAGTGCTTGTTTGGATGTCTTGCCAAGCTTTTTCCGGGTAATTTCAAATGTTAAATTTTCAGGGCGACTTTTTCTTGCACAACGGCACTTGGTACAAAAAAACTCGCCTGTTTTGAGCGGGTGTTTTTGGCTCTGTTGTTTGGCTTTTAAAAATTGCTTTAATTCTACGCCATAGACCAGATAAGGCTTTTTTGCTTCATCTATTACGTTTAAGCCATGTTTATGCCAAATCTGAACAGTGCGGATGTGAACATTTAATTTTTCGGATATTTCCTCAAAGGAGTATGAATGCTTTTCTTTAATAAGATTTGGATTATGATTGCGTTTCTTTTTTGTCATATTTCCGCTCCAACAAAACTCTGCCACAAAACTTGGCAGTTTGTTGCGCAGTGGGTATAAAAAGGTATCTATGGGCAAGATTGGGCGAGAGGAAAGCGAAAATTGCACATACTTGAGAAGAAATTTTATATGAGACGTCGTTACTTCTTGATTTCCAGAGGAGGAATGCCTAATTTCTCAAGATCAGCTTCTGTAATAGGGTTTCTAAATAAGATTGTAGATTTAGAAATTTTAAAAAAGATTCTTCGGAGATCACCCGTAAAACCTAAGTTCTCAACAATTTTATGAAAATCCTTTCCTATCTTGATTTCCATTTTATCTTCAATATCTTTTTTAGCTATTTTCTTGTTTGGGTTGGATATCAAATACTCTATAACTGCTTCATTTTCACTGCCAAAATTCGGTTTGCCCAGTCGTATTTTATCGTTAAGCAAAATTTCATTGTTCTCTGAATATGTGATTCGGTATACGACCTTATTTTGTTTTTTGTGGACATCAATGTTATTTAAAGATTCGGCTTCTAGGGGGGGCGTATTTATCATAGATTTTCCGGTTTTAGTTTCAAAGAGCTTGCCGGTAAATATCTCTAATCCTGCGAATCTTTTTTCAACTTCGATAAGCGTATCAGATAAGGATTTATCTGATGTTTCATTTATTTTAAAATCTATGATCGCATTATTTCTTTTCAAATATGTTAAGCAATCTAATCGAATGCTTTGATGGTTCACCTTGTCCCCGGTAAAGTCTAAGTTCCATCCGTGTGGAAGTTGAACTTTATTTTCATTTATAACTAAAGTATTTTTTTGAATTTCCTTTATTGTTACGAGTAGATTTTCGATGTCGTTTTTGGTCAAATTTTCAAGGTAATATTTACCGAATAAATAGTACCTATTGAATAATGGGAATGACTTGCCGTATTCGTATTGAATTGATGCTCCAGAAATATTGCCTTTGGTTTTGACATCTGGTCTTATTATAGGGGATATTTTGTTTATTTTCAGAGAGCCTTCTTGATTTAATCTCTTAAGGTTTTCGCAAGTTTTCTCGAAAATAATGGGATCAACTTCAGTATCAACAAAATATCGACTCTTTAAACTGCCAAATATTAAACCTGCATATTTAACGTATTCATCAGGAAGGTATAATTCTTTTGAAGATTCCAACTCATCTATTAAGGAACAAATTGAGTAGTCAGGGTATATGTATATTTCTTTAAGTAAGATATTGAAAAGATTATCGACGTTAGGGATACTTTCATGAAAACAGTCTTTTGTAATTCTTCCCAAAAGAAATTCTATTTCATCGGCTGGTTGTTTACTATGGTGCTTATGGTTATATTTGCGGGAAATTTGTTTTAGGATGTAGTCTTGGAGATATAGTTCGTTCATTTTTTATAAATTCTGTATATAAATAGGTTCATAACAAATATTGATGGTAATCGCTAATTTTTTTATTATAATTTTTATACACTTTCTTTGTCTTGGTTATCCATTAAATTTGGTTTAGGCGGCACTATCAATTCACTTCCCATGCGTCACCAATATTTGACTTTACAAATACTGTCAAATTAAGTCTCGTCACTTCTAACGAATTCACTACTAACAAACAACTTCGATCATGTTGAGACATTCAATGTGTCGATAAAAATACTCTGTAGATCGACAATATTATCTTGGTGCCGCTTATTATTTATTCGCCTATTCTTTAAGAATTGTTAAAAGCATTCGGCCAGCCACCATGCACGTCAACCACTTGATCAATCTCTGTCATTATACGGATGGTTTCATTGAGAGCCACGACGATGCGCTGGTAATGTGCGATGTCTTCATCGGAGAGTGTGCGGCCCTTGCGATCCTTGAGCCACTTTTCGCACACCTGATAGCCGCCGATATGGAAGTTCCAGACGTTTTCCGGCACCCCTTCAAAGCGCTGGGAAGTGTTAATCCAAACGGCGTTGTCCTTCCAAATAGGTTTCTTTGGTATGGAGTTATCACCCTTGCCGGTAAAGCGGGTGATGAAGTCATTTATCTTTGGAGATTCCAGCAGGTGCAGGGCAACCAGTTCGCCGCCGAACTTTGCCAGGACGCGGAACAACTCCAAACTGGAGGTCAGCGGCACACGGGGGAAGTCTATTTTCAAGAACTCTGCATAACAACTGCGGTAGGAAGGGCTGTGAAATATGGCGTAGATGTAATGGAAGATGTTTTCAGGAGTAAGTTGACGGTGCGATATATTTAAGCTCAAGAGTTTCGTAAAATGGTGCACAAAATCCGCTGAAAGATTTGTATATGAGTCCTCACTTAATAGCGATTCACCTCCATGTGTCAAATACAATGGAAATACTCGATTTGCTTCCTTAGTTTTATTCGAAATTAGTGACATTTCGGTAACATGGTTTGTCACAAAACAGTGCTCAAATGGTAAAGATGCTAGTTGACGCGGAACGCATAATGCGAGGTTGTTGCGATGTGCTAGCATTGGGTCATTGACCCGGCGCTGAGGACTTGCGTGGCAGTCTTTGTGATAGTATGTCCAACGAACATCAAAAGGACGATAATTGACTGAGACCACGCGCTTCGGGTCAAACCCCGCAGCACGGGCGTTATTCAGCACCCAATCCCTACTATCTTCAAGATCAAACTCTTTGCGGATAGATTCATCAGATATTTGTCTATCACTTAGCCGTTTAATACGCTCGGTCATTTCCTTTTCCGACCAAGCAATCATAAAATGGTCTTTACCGGTCATCATGCCGAGTGTGCCAACCGAGAACACATCCAAAATGGATGGGTATTTCATGTATTCATCATTCTCAGATAATGCACGAGTCCAGGCATACAGAGGCGGCTGAGGTATGACTATCTCGCCTAAGACCAGACCAGTGTTTGAAAGGAGTTGAAGCTTCTCTTTAAAGCTGCCACGAAGCTCTGAGTAGTGGAGATTTTCTTGGGTTGGGCTACAATAGCGCCAAAGAATGCTTATGCAAACACCGGGTTTAATTTCAAATACGTTTGTATCACCTCTACTTGGGTCTCCTCGGAAATAATTACCATGAAGGTCTAAAACTGATGCCGAATAGCGTCTTTTGATGCTATACCTCATCCCTCTGAAGACTGGCCCTGTTAGAAACCCATGATTAGTAATCATGCCAATCAGGCCGCACGAGGCTTGCGAAATCAGGTTGTCGGAAAAACGGATGAATTTGCAGTAATCATCCATAAGTGGCGCTATACGGACTTCATCTAGCAAAACTCCATCGATTTGTTTGTAATCATCCATCAATGCCCGGATTGCCGGTATATCATTGCTTGAATATACACTATATGGTGGATTCCCCACCAACACGGTAAACTGCACATTCAACTTTACCGCATTGACTGCCTCGGCTTCATGGGCCAGTGCATGAAGGATAACCGCCAACTTCTGCTGCGCATCACTGGCTGGTTCCAGAGTATTGGTCAGATACACCCGCACTCGCTCATCGCTTGTGAATTTATAGTCGGTCTCGGATAGTTTGAGTCCAATCTTCATATGGGCAATGGCGTAAGGCGCCATCATCAACTCGTAGCCATACATGCGTGGGAGAAGATGTTTTGGCACATACTCGTTCCAGAGCGTTACAATCTCCTGATCACGTTTCCCCTGTTTCTGCCACTTGGCCTTCATGGTCTTGTGAATGACGTCAATCACTTCCACCAGGAAGGTGCCGGTGCCGGTGGCGATGTCCAGAATCATGACAAAAGGAGATTCGGGAGAAATAAGTATATCTTTGGATTCCGGCTTTGAAGGGTTTTTTTCTTTTAGTATGGGCAGTTTCATGTCAGGATGTTTTTTAATCATCTCACCCCAAGTTATGGTCGAAGCCAGTCCATCCTCTAACCCGAACTCTGTTTGCAATAGCTCATGCACACTGCGGATAATATAGGATACAACAGGCTGGGGAGTATAGAAGACGCCGCGCTGAATCTTTAGTTTTTTGTTGTAGGCAGAAAGGAAGTGCTCATAAAAATGGATAACAGGATCTTCACCGGGGGTGCGGTTTCCGAAATCCCTCAAAATTGCCGGAAGATCAGTTTCATCACCACGCAGCAGTTCCACAACATCCTGAATGCCGAGTTCATCAAAATCAATTCCGCCTTTGCGTCCACCTACCTTGAGAAAGGTCGAAAGCATCTCCTTTAGAAATGGGTTGGTTTTGGGAACCATATCGGTCACATTTTCTGCAATAACAAATGTCCCGTGCCGCCCCTCGCTCCAGTCAGTCCGGGAAATAGCGGCAGTCAGCAGACCATAGGTGATGGTCTGGGCATAGGTGTCAGCAAAGCTCTCTTCGGTAAGATCATGGATCAGAGCGGTCTGAAAGGCTTTGTAAAGCATGCGCAGAGGGCCGTTTTCTGATTCTACTGCCAGCATTCGTATAGCTTTTCCATTGATACCACGGGCCAAATCAGCCAATGCTTCAGCCAGAGCGCTGGCGGTGCTGATGATATGGCCGATCCTATGGCGGAATGGACTTGACCATTGTTGCCGCCAAGCACGATGATCCGCTGTATTGTCTGGCCAGCGCAAATTATGTTGCAGGTCAGAATCAAGATGTGCAAGTTTAAGCGGTGTATCTCCGCCATCCCAACCCAAAACGTGCAGTGTCGGAAGATCACCGGCAGACTGATGAAAATGGGCAAAGGCAATTTCACGCTGGGCACTATCATCTTCACCAAACGTAGTGATGAACATTAGATCTTCAGAATGCCAAGCGGCTTCACCGGCTTTATTGGCGGAAGCTCGTTTCTTAACGACCAGATGGCTCAGTATTCTTCGCAAAACAACTACCGGAAGTTTTTTATTTTCAAATTCAACAAAAAATATTCCCCAAGGTTGCCCATGTTGCAATGGCCGTAGCTGATGAATTGTCCTGACCTTTGCCGCATCTTCTTCCTTAAGTCCCAATTCCTCCGGCTGATACTCAAAGGTCAGTTTGTCGAATTGATATTCCTGCAACGGCCAGTCGAGTTTTTCTTCGAGATAGTGGAGTAGATCGTTAAAGGTGTGTATTTTTCTTAGTTGCTCGGCCGAATACGGCATGTGATGGTTCCTTTCATTTATCAGTTAAGTTCCATCCAACATTTTAATACAGGTGAAATGCCGACAGGCGCTTGTAGTGGGCGAAGATATTCAGTAACCAACTGCTTTTCAACTTTTTTACGAATATCTGATAACGTCGTTTTTTCAATATCACAGCGACGAGCGGTGTCGGGTTCAGAGCGAATTAATTCGGCAATAGCACCGGTATCTGTCAATATGTGTGATTCTTCCAAATCATAACATGTCCAGACCGTTATTCCTGCTTTATCAGACCAGCGCGGTTCGCCGGTTTCCGTCTCGATCAGATTCATATCAGGGCGTGGTATGCGGAAGCAAAAGAAAACAGCTCGGCTCCTCGTCTTTGGCAATGCCTTGCCGGAAAATACTTTTAAAGGGAAGTTGGGCAGTTTTGAAGCCAGTTCTGGATGCTCTTTAATGAGACGGTTATATTCCAAGCGAATTTGTTCAGTATCGGACATGGTGCCATCGAACTGTTCATTCAATTCTTTGACCGGATCATAATCATCATCGGGCGTCAATAGCTTACGCCCTTCTATGCCGAGTGTACGCGATATAATGAGAGTTTTATTGGCTACCCGCTGGAAAAGTTTTAAAAGTTCGTCTAACTCTTCCGGTGGAAGGAAATTCCAGAAAGTAACGGTTTGACGGAATTTCTTTTGTTCGGGATGATCGATCAAGATACGATTTTCTACATCTGCATTCATTCTACGATCAATACGTCCAATACGCTGCATAAGCCTTACTGGATTCCAATGCAGATCATAATTGATAAGCCGTGTCGCATCCTGAAGATTCAGGCCTTCAGACAAGACATCTGTAGAAATCAGGATTCGTATTTCTTCTTTACCTTTCGTCAGTAGTTCAGCCGATGAAGTGCCATTGTAGTATGGCGCGAAACGATGGATAATGTCACTCCGTTGTTTCTGGGTACTGCTGCCATCAATACGACAAATTCCGGTGATACCGGCATGGGTTAGTTGTTGTTCCAAATAATGGGCCGTATCCGCGAACTCTGTAAAAATAATTACCTTCTCATTTTTTAGCACTGGATCTGTCTTAAGTAGCTTTAGCAATGCTTTGATTTTATCATCACGCTCCGGCTTGGCATCTGATAACAAATCAAGAAATTCCGCCAACTGATCTAAGTCATCAAACGTATCGTCCAGAATGTTATCAACGGCAAATTTTTCAGGATCAAGTTTTTCAACTGAATTCAGAATATCTTCATCAAGAAAATCTTCAACTTGATCTTCATCGGCCTCATCAGGCCAAAGTTCTGATTGATGGGCTCGTATGTATCCAATCAATTCCGAATGCCTTAGTTTCCAGCGATCCAAGCGGCGCTTGTCGTGTTCCGTCTCAGCATGTACAGTAACCCAAGCTAATAATTTCTTCATAAGACGCCAGCAAGACCCTTCGAATGCTTTTGCTGAACTTTCAAAACGCTTCAAAAACAGTGTGCGGATAAGAATAACTACCTGCTTTTGTCTGTTCTCATCCCATTTCTTATAGTCGGGGTCATCTTTATCGCCTTTCCAGTAGGACAGAGGATAGTATATGCCAAGGACAAAGAGCGGAGTTTTTTTGTTGAACGCCTTTTCGACGCTGACAAGCAGTCTGCCATAGGTTGCTTTGAGATTGTAAGGGATCACCTGCGGCTTGTCTCTTTCCGGAAAGAGAACTTGATTTGCGCCATTTTGCAGTTGGCTCTCTTTTACATATTTCCTGCTGCGTTGCACTACAAGACTATGAAAGACAATATCTGTCTTTAAGGCTTTCTCCACATCAAAAATCTCTGAGCCAAATTCAAGATCGAGTTGGATGTTTTTATTCTTACCCAGAAGTTTATTCTCAAGCTGAACAAAATGGGATCGTAGGTTGTGTATTCCTAATGTTCTGGAGAAATACGGTTCATTCGCATTGGTGATGAGTTCGATCATGTGCCGGAAATCATGGACTGAGTTGTTGATCGGCGTAGCGGTAATAAAAAAGATTTGTTTAGGGCGGTCTCCTGCATGCAAATAATTCTGTAGACGGCGATAGCGCGATGGCTCCTTGATTCCTTTGCCTTTGATGCCGGTGTTGCGGAAGTGATGCCCTTCGTCAATAATTACCACGTCGGCGTCTTTGAGTGTCAGCTCAATATTCTGCTGCCACTTGCCTTTCCGTTGCAGGTCGGTGTGATTATAAATGACGAAATTAACAAATCCGCTATTAAGATTTAACAGGCGCTGGTTGATTTCCACTTCCCAAACATCCTCACGAGCCGCTTTTGGTGCGAATAAAACAACCCGCCGTCCTTCCCGAACAACCATCCTTTCGATAAGCATCAAACCAATAAATGTTTTTCCAAGTCCAACGCCATCACACAGGAATGCCCCACCATAATTTCTGCTAATTTCCAGAAGTTTTCTATAGCCATCTTGTTGGTATTTATCGAGAGCAGGAAATACCCAAGAATTGTTTTTGTCCCATTCGTCGGGGGTTAATTCATGTCCACGCAGAAACTCATCCAGCGCCTTGAACCAGATTTCGAAAGGGGTATATTCGCGGGTATGTCTTTCCATAGTGCGGAGAATGTCGGCTGTTATATCTTCAGCATTTTCCCAGTGGCTTTCATACCATTCCTGGAGCAATCCTACTTCGGGGCCACGTATCTGAACATTCAGTTCAACATTGTCACTAAGACCTGGAAAAGTAAAATTGGAAGACCCGACTAGGCCAAAAGAACCAATGACGGCAGTTTTTGCATGTGTAATATAAGCCTTGGCGTGAAATTTATCTTTTCGATAAACACGGCACTGAATTTTTCCTGATCGAAAAGCCTCAACAATGGCCGGAACTCCTTGCAGAAAATCATTCTGCAATTTTTCCGCTTCAATGCTTTGGTCAAGATGATCCACTACTTTTTGCAGACCCTGTACAAAAGCCTTCTTTGTGCGCATTGACACTTCATCGCCCATTAATATTCGGATACGGTCAACAGATTGCCATTTTCCCTTAAGACAAAGCAAAGCGCCAATCTCGAAGTAACCAGTGGCAATATCAATCGCTTTTGAAAGTTCGCACCAATCTGACAAGTATGATCGAACTTTCCACTCGCCATCACTGTTATCAACGATAAAAAGCTCAGAAGCGTTTTTGGTCATAGAGTAATGTCCTCTGATGAAACGTTCGTATATTGTCTCTTGATAAGATATTGGTTTTTGTGTGGTGAACTATAAGACCGTCGGTCTTGTTCGTCAAGGAAATATTGAACAGAAGATGTAAGTTGTGGTATCGATGTTTGTCGTCGGGTATGAAGTGTTTTTATTATGGATTGACGTCCTACATCTTCAAGGTTGGTCTGTTGGTAACAAAATTTATAGCTCGTACACTCCCCTTAAAATCATCAATGTGGGATCGTCTATAAAATGCTTGTACATAGAAGCAGAACTTGGTGCCGGGTCATTCCCGTAGTGATTATCTATTTGCTTATACCTGTAATAAAAGAAGCATTGGTATTTGCAAGAAAACTATGAAGATATTTCCGATTAATGAATTGTTTTGAATCAATAATTGTAACAAGTGATTTTATTTTACTATCATCTTTAACTAATAACTTGCGTACAGCATGCAATAGACCACCTGTTAACATTATATCATCACAAAGTAATAAACTGTTGCGGTCTGACAAATTATTTTTGTAGTAGCTGATGGGTTCATTCATAAGAAATATAAACTTTACTTCATGGTTATTAGAACTGTTTAATTCAGATATTTTATTTGCAAGAACAAACGCCATTGGAATTGCAGAAACAGACATAGCGACTACAGTATCAATAGTATTTATAATATTATTCAGTTTTTTTATTGTTCGATCAATAAATACTTTAAAAAGTTTCACATGATAATAGAGATCTAAGGGTTTTGCGTATTCAATATTATCATCAAGCAAATACTTTTCTTCATCCTCAAGCAATATTATTTCAGGTTCTGTTACTTTATCATATTGTTCATCGCCATTATTTAATTCCCATTTATTATCGCTTTCTGCATAAGTAATCCAATACTTATCATCTTTCATCCAGAAATCGTCTTTTGCAATCCTTTCTTCAGATATCGCAAGATATTTATTAATATCAGACCATTGCATTAAACTATAGACATCAATACCTTTGGTAACATCTGGTTTCTCTGAAGTATCGAACATGACGGCATATTTAATTTTGTCTATATGGTAGCTTTTTAATATTGAATCAGCAAGCCTTACCGTTCCACCAGTTCTTAAATGAGAGTCCGCACAAAAAATATTTGCCCCCGATAGGTCAATTTTATCGTTAGGAATACCCATTATAAAAGTTCTCTCTTCTTTTATAAACTCTGATACTGAAAAGATTATTAAGGGCTTCCCTGTATCGAATGCTAACTTAGCTGCTAGAGGTAAACCTGATTTTCCTAACGAGCATATATAATTACTTGTTGATAGTGCTTCTGAAAAGTGATTCTTAAAATATTTATAAACTTTAGAAAAATAATTTATATCTTCATAAAATTTCCATTCATCCCATATATCATCCCCAGATATATCATCCTGCCGGATAACGTATTTTCTTAATTCTCTCAAAATGGCTTGATCAATTTGATTAGAAGACATTAGACAAATTGCTCAATAGCATTTTTGTAATTTAAATTTGTTTTAAGCGCATTTTTTATTAAAATTTGAATACTATCCATTTTCGCTTTTAGAGAAGATTGATTTATTGGATACTCATACGCTTGTATAAATGATTCAAGTTTTATCTTAATTTTCATATACGCTATTAACTGAATATCGCTAAGATTTGATAAACCAATATTTTTCTTTGATTTGATATTCTCCATGGATATCAATTCAATATAAGCATTAAAAACATTCCCTTGATTAATCATCCCCGATATTTTACTTAAATTCTTGTTAAAAGAATCTAGGATTTGACTATTTACGTATAATGTTTTTTCCTTAACAGGTAAATCTTGCATGCATCGATAAATATTGGCCATTGAATTTAATATGATTGATGCGCTTGCATATTGTAGCCCTATTCGCAAGTTACGTGATTGTTGGCGTAGCGCATCAAGATCGCTAGGACTTTTACTAAATTTTCTACGTGCTACTTCTGACAGATTACCAAGTGCAGAAGGAAAATGATTACTTATAAAATCATAAGCCATAGGACGTTTGTAAAAGAAGCTTTTGAATTTTAAAATTATAAAGCTTATAACATCATAAACCCTAGGATATTTGCGAAAGTATTTTAATAAGCCTCGCTGCTTATTTTTAAGGCTGCGTGGTTCAACAATAGCATCTAAAACAATATCTGAAAATGGTTTTAAAACAGTTGCAAGACTATCATAACTATTTGTTTTACTGACGATGTCTGGATAAACCGATACAAGACAGCGTAGGTGGTATTCTCGCAGAAGAAAGGCAAACAAAAAAACAAAGAAACAAATTGTGATGCTTAATACGAAGGTTATAATAAGTAAATTGCTCATATTTTACCTCCAACGTAATGATATTTTATAAATATAGATCCTATAAAAAAATGAAATTCCAAGAGTAACTATCATTATGAAAAAGAAAATAGCAAGAAACAACATGCCATTCCAGTCATTAATTAAAAATGATGGAGATAAAAGAAACGTTATCGATACACATAAAATTACTAGAAAAGAAAACGTATATTTTATATATAACATAAAACTGCCTTTTTTGGGCGCTACCGCCAACTCCTCTAAAATACCATCAATGTACCAATATTGAATCATTAGAAGGCAAAAGAAAAGTGATATAATCCCAAAAATAAGAGATTTACTCAGCATAATGTTAATATTATAATTTGATATATTCTCTAACTTTTGAATAAAGGCAGTGAGTGACCCATAAAATTTTAAATTACATGTGGAAGCCGCAAAAATTTTAGCAAGAATTACACCTTCAAATGCCGATAATAAAACGCCGAAAACACTATATATTAGGCTTATATCACTTGTCAATTTTGATTTAAGATAATCCATTAATATGAGTTTTTAAAGTGCGCGTTAATAAATAATCATACCAAATATTTATAGTTATTTCACTTCGACAACTGGCAACGGTATCTTTACAAAAGTTTTTTCTTTATTAAATAGTCATATAACTGTTGATTTGATTCATTATAAATATCATTTAAAACTTTAATGCCAATTTTTTTGAAGATTGGTTTCATTTCATTTATTTTTAAACGATAAGGTCTCTTTCTCAAAATTTTTATCAATTTCAAAGTGAAAACAGTTTCCTTATTATAATATCTGTATCCACTTTCACTATCTTTTTCAACAGGAGGAAATAAATCTTCGTCTTTTAAATAGCCATTTAATGTACTTTTATTAATTCCGCACTCTTTTGCTAAATCTTTTGGTTGTAATAATCCTTCTTTCATTACTCTCCTTACTACGTTGTAATAACATTACGATGTAACTATATTACCTACTAATATGGTTGTCAAGTTAATTTCTTCTGGGTAAACCCCCGGCTCTGCCGGGGGACTCCCAGAGTTTGACAATTCCAGGAGTATGAAATGAACATTCAGTCGTCATTTGAGAACCACTGCGGGACAAGTTTTTTAAGTTTTGAAGGAACTTCGATAAGAATGTTAGGTTTTTCGATTGCGATCAGGCCCCTTTGAGGGGCCAGCAATCGTAAAGCCTCCGGCTCTGCCGGAGGATACTTACTTATTAAATCAAAGTGACCAGCCTTAATTTGATAGTGTTTGTCAAATCAACTGTCTTTTACGTGGTGTCGCATTTTGAGGTGAAATAAGACAAAAAGTCATAAAATGACCTTTCTTAAAGATTAATCATCATGCATAACCAAATCCAGAAACTGAATATGGGTCATAATTTTGTGTTGATTTTTTATAAATTATCAATATACTAATGCATCTACAAGTAAAAATTTAATAAAATGCTTATATGAATTGATTATAAAAAACCCTTGACAGATGCATTTTTTATTGTTTTAAAAGCGAAATTGGTGTATCTTAAATATATATCTGTGTAATAATTATGAAGTTTCGTTGGCAAGATAACGATGATTATAATAATAAAAATTGACAATATTACTAAAGAATGGAGGATAATATGTCACCAAAAGTGATGACATTGGACGACCTGAAACTAATTAAGGGAGCACATGCAAAGGAATTAGAGCATATAAAATATATAAAAGAATTTAGAAATAAAACCATTGTCGTCAAATATGGTGGAAGTGCATTAGAAGTACAAAAAGTAATTTCGTATCTTATTGAGGATCTAATTTTTTTAAAGCAACTACATATAAACGTCGTATTACTCCACGGCGGTTCTCGGCAATTAAATGAGGTATTAAAAAGTAAAAAAATAAAGCACGAATCCATCGATGGAATCCGAGTAACAACCAAGGAGATATTAGATCATGCCGTAGCGGAGTTTACGAAAGTTAATAAATCTATTGTTGATGAAATAAATAGAAAAGGTCAGGATGAAATTAAGGGTATTGGAATAAATGGGAATGAAGTTCCTGTAACCATATCAGAATATCTTGATAAAGCTAAATATCAATATGTCGGACATATAGTTGATGTAAATGTAGAATTCATAAATGCACTAGACAGTCAATATATACCTGTATTGTCTTCATTGAGTCAAACCAAAGATCATCAGGCCTTAAATATCAACGCCGATACAAATGCAGCCGAAATAGCGAAAAAACTTAATGCCTATAAATTAATTATTGTAACAGACAAGGATGGTATTTTAGGTAAAGATGGCAAATTATTATCATCTGTGAATGAAAGCCAAATAAAAGAAATGTTAGAAGAAGGTACTATATCGGAAGGGATGGTGCCTAAAGTCCTGGCATGTTTGTCTGCGATAGAAGGAAACGTAAAGAAAGTTCATATTATAAATGGAACGAAGCAGGATGCATTAGTAAATGAATTATTTACTGATAGTGGTATAGGAACGGAAATAGTAAAACAAAGTAAGTTATCTAAAATAAAATATGCCTAAAATAGTAGTTTGCGAAAAAGCAGAAGACATTAGAAATGTAGATGCAGATACCATCATAATTATTTCCCGTGTTAATTTGGTTTCGCTATTTAGCGAAGCCAAAACAGAAAGACTTAAAGATATATTGGATGCCATAAAAAAGGAAGCACCTAAAGACCCTATTATTCATTGGTTTGACATTCCAAAAAATGATATTGAAAATCATCAAATCACTAAAGGCCTAAGAGCAATTAATGAAAAGATTAAAGTTTTTAATGAAAGAATTATTGCTGTAGATTTACTTGAGACATTTTTAAAAGCAGGAGTTATTCCTGTACTTATAATTTAATCCATTTACTCTACTATTCGTATAATTTCTTCTAACGTCCAAACATGATCTGCAATCCCTGCTTCCATTGCCGGAGTTACCGTTAAATTTTTATGAACACGGCAAAAGTTGTAATACATATAATGTAAAGTGATAAATGATGAATATGATTTTCAACTTTTTTCTAAAGCTTTTTTTGATCCTCGTACGTTGACCGGAAAGGGATTCTTTACTGAAATGAAGGGGAGTGGTTCCGGTCTCTCCCCCTCCCACCACTACTAATGTTTTTGGTCAACATTTGGTCAACACTTTGCAAAAAATAACCCTTGTTTCCCCTGTTTTTCCTTCTCTTGCCTGAAATTAAAAAGACGGGATAACTACTCGAAAATTAAATTTCTTTTGTTATCCCGCCTTATCCTTGTATTTCCCCTGCCTTACATTGAGGGGGTAGTGGCAACAAACCGTGCGGGTTCAAATCCCGCCTTCGGCACCATTTATCAAATGGTACTTGCCAGACGCCCGCATTATTGCCTCAAATTTTTTTCAGGATTACTTAACTTCTGTTGGATTTAAAGCATTATTATCTGATTGAACATGCCTTTTTCGGTTCTCTTTTATTATCTGCTCTATTTCGGCACCGTATAAATTTAGTTTTCGCTGCGATAAATATTTTTCAGGATTTTCGGTGTTTTGCGCTAGTTCCAACAAGTTTTTATCCGGCAGAAACATGAATATGGCGCGGTTTTCTTCTTTCGCCCTATGAAAACGCCAAGCGTAAAGCTTTTTGAATAATTCTCTCTGCTCTTCATTCAGGCAATAGTAGCCTTTAATTTTTGTGTGTCCATGCCGGTTGATTCTTTTTTCCTGCCAATTGGCGGCGGCAATTTTAGCAAAATCTTCTCCGGCGGCATCGTTCAAATCTTTTATGTCCAGTTCCGCGGATTGTTTTTCATAAAGCGCCGGAAGATATATAACGTCCTGAACGGCATACTCCAGTTGTTCCTCAGTCAATGGCCGGTTATCCCAGCGCGAGCGTTGTATTTTTTTGCTTTTTTTCAATTCTACGCCCACAAATTGTGTAATCATTTTTTCCAGCGAAAGCTGNNAAAGCCCAAAAGAAGCGCCGCCCTATGCGTATCAAAAATATTTTTGAAATCAAACTTATAATCTCTCTTTAGAAGACGGATATCGTTATCCGCGGCATGAAGAATCTTGACAATGTGCTGATTACCAAAATATTTACCTAAAAAAGATAAATCAAGATTATTCAAAGGGTCAAAAACATAAGTTGTAATATTAGCATGAATTTGGATGAGACAGAGTATTTCTTTAAAATAGCGAAATGAATCGTATTCGGTATCGATGCTTAAAACTTTCACTCGCTTAAAATCATCGATGGCACGCTGTAATTTTTTAGGTGTATCTACCAGAAGCCATTTTGTATCCATATCGGATAACTTAACCGAAATGCGAATTTAAAGCTACAAAAATGACGAGAAAAACACCGAGAAAAATAAGGACAAGATAATCGGAAGAGGTAAGTTTTAATTCCACTAAAGATGTGCGCTCTCCCCGCTGATAGTTTCTTGCTTCCATCGCCAGTGCCAGTTCATCCGCCCGCCGAAAAACACCGGTTAAAACAGTTAAGGTTAAGGACAAAAAAGCTTTGATTCTGATAATAAAACCAGACTGGCGTAAATTATAACCTCTGGCTTTTTGGGCAGTTTCTATTCTTTCCTTTTCAGTCAGTAAAATGGGCATAAGCCTGAGAGCCAGCATAATCATCACAGCGATATCATCAACCGGCACACGCAGCAGTTTCAGCGGTTTTAGAAAATATTTTATTGCCGCGATCATTTGAGATGGCGCGGTGGTCAACGTCAGTAAAACCGCGGCTATAATCAAACACAAAAAACGCCATACTACAAAAAATCCCTGTTGTAATCCTGCATAGGAAAGAGAAATCCCGAAGAAAGGAATACTGACAAGAGCTTCACCTTCATTAA
>PLMV01000137.1 GCA_003141615.1 Syntrophaceae bacterium | reverse complement strand
GATTAATTTTTCACCAACTGTATTGGGAAGGATAGCATTCCATTCACCAGACTCACTTTTCGGTGACGAATAAACAACCTTACCTTTTTTATCATAAAAAATCACAGAAATACCTTTCATTTTTTTATTTACGCAGTCAATTTCCGTCAACTTTGTATAATAACTTAACATGGAAGGATTGTCGGGTGCTTTATGCATTCCTTTGAGAATTGAAAAATGCTTTGTTTTTGTTTTTTCGCTTAATATATTTTTAGTCCTTACAGAAATAATGTTTTTATTTACTTTTTTAATGCTACTTTTATCATAATACAACATATCCCCAACAGCAGTTGTATCATAATATATCCAGTCTGCTGCCCATGCCTGATTAGCAAATAGGAAAAAAATTACTAAACAAATAATGCTCTGAACATTCTTTATTTTCATCACCTTTCCTCCATGACAATTAATATCCGAAGTATGCTTTCTCCGATGGGTTGAATACATAATAGCACTATTCATTTTTTTTGAAAGAAGAAAATACACCGTCTCATTTATTACGGAAGGCTGTCAATGTGCTTCGTCCCAATTCTTCCCGCTGGCAATTTCGACTCTCAGCGGCACCTTGAGTTTGATAACTTCCTCCATTTCTTTTTTAACAAGCGCCATGACTTCTTCTTTTTCCGCAACCGGCGCTTCAACAACCAGTTCATCGTGCACTTGCATAATCAGACGGGCGGCAAGATTTTTCTTCTCCAGCAGATGAGCGATGTTCACCATAGCCACTTTAATCAAATCTGCCGCGGTTCCCTGAATAGGAGTGTTTATTGCCATGCGTTCGGCAAACTGACGCACGGAAGGAATCTTGCTTTTCAATTCCGGCAGGTAGCGACGGCGGTTCAGCAGGGTGCAGACGAAACCATCCCGACGCGCGCCTTCCAGAATTCCATCCAGATAGATACGCACTTTTCTGTAACGCTGAAAATATCCGTCAATGTAGGCCTGAGCAATTTTCAGGGAAACGCCCAGTTCCCTGGCCAGACCGAAAGCGCTCATGCCGTAGAGAATACCGAAGTTGATGACTTTGGCCTGACGGCGTATATCGGCATTGACCATTTGCGGAAATACGCCGAAAATGTCAGAGGCGGTGCGGCTGTGAATATCTTCGCCGGAGGAAAAGGCTTCCAGCAACGCTTCATCTTCCGACAGATGCGCGAGTACCCTGAGTTCGATTTGCGAATAATCGGCAGAGATCAACAGGCAATCAGGCGCGGCGATAAACGCCTGACGGATTCTTTTGCCTTCGAGCGTCCGGATTGGAATATTCTGCAAATTGGGATTGCTGCTGGAGAGCCTTCCCGTTGCCGTCACTGTCTGGTTGTAGGATGTATGAATTCTTCCGGTTTGCGGATTAATCAAAGCGGGCAGCGCGTCAATATAAGTGGACTTGAGTTTGGACAAAGAGCGGTAAGCCATAATTTCCGCGGGCAGCTCATGGCCGCGCGCGAGTTCAGTTAAGACATCCACATCGGTGGAAAATCCTTCCTTCGTTTTCTTTCCCGGAGGCAGTTTGAGCTTTTCAAACAAAATGATCTGCAATTGTTTGGGCGAATTGATGTTGAATTTCTCACCGGCCAGACGAAATATTTTTTCTTCAGAAATGGATAATAATTGTCCCAGCTCCACCGACATTTGTTTTAAAAGAGAAGTATCCACCAGCACGCCCTTTTTCTCCATAGCGGCGAGCACATACAACAGAGGCATCTCTACCTCGTGAAAAAGATCGACGGCATTGATTTTCTTTAATTTAGCGGCAAGAGTTGGAGCAAGAGCAAAAATGGCATCGGCGCGCTCTCCGGCATAAGCGGTCATTTTCTCGACCGGCACTAAAGCCAGTGGATAAGTTTTTCCTTTTCCGCCGGCTACATCGTTTGGTGTGGGAACCTGCTCGTGCAAATATTCCCAGGCTAATTCGGTAAGTTCATAAGAATTCTTGGCCGGATTTAATAAATAGGCTGCAAGCATCACATCTTCTGCCGTCTGCATATCAACAGCTAAATCAGCGAGAAATACAAGTGTGTTTTTTAAATCATGACTATATTTTTTAATTTTGCTTTTCGATAAAACAGGAGCAAGCGCGGCGAATACTTCTTTTGCCGGCAACTGCACTTGCGCGTTAGTGTGACCCAGCGGCACGTAGAAAGCATCACTGCCGGTACTTACGGCAATACCGATCAAATCCGTTGGCGGATTTTTTTCCCAAACTACTTCACAGGAAAGTTCACGGCTATTTTGCAAAAGGGCAACAAGTTCTTTCAGTGATTTTCTGTCCAGAACCTGTTTATATTCTTTGGCAACTTTTTCAGTATCGCGTTTAATCTCCTGCAGAAGCGAGGANNCCTGCAGATCGAAATCGATTTCAATATCCTTCCGAATGCTGGCCAACTGATGGCTTAGCCTTGCTTGCTCGGCATAAGTACGGAAGGTCTCGCGTAATTTGACATTTCTTAAATTTTCCGAATTTTTTATAACTTCCTCAACGGAACCATATTCTTCGATTAGTCTCTGCGCTGTTTTAGGACCGATGCCGGGCACTCCCGGAATATTGTCCGACGTATCGCCCATGAGGCCGAGAATCTCCACCACCTTGTCCGGCCCGACACCAAATTTCTCCTTCACCGCCGCCATATCATAAGTTTTATCTTTCATCGTATCAATCATGGTGACGTTTTCATCCACTAACTGCATCAAATCTTTATCCCCGGAAATGACGGCTGTCCGCCAACCACGTTTGCTTGCCTGCACGGCCAGTGTGCCGATAATATCGTCCGCCTCCACTCCCTGCTTTTCCAATACAGAAATGGACAACCCCCGCACGACATCCTTGATAAAAGGTATCTGCGGAATGAGATCTTCAGGCATTGGCTTGCGTGTTGCCTTATAATCAACAAATTCTTCATGACGTGCCGTTGGGCCCTTGAGATCAAAAGTCATTACGATATAATCCGGTGCAAGATCGCGCAACAGCTTTAGCAGCATGTTAGTAAAGCCGTAAATAGCATTGGTGGGAAAACCCTTGGAGTTTGTCAGAAGTGGTATTGCATAGAAGGCACGGTAGATATAATTACTGCCGTCAACGAGAACTACCAGTGGCGTTTTATTTTTTTCTGTCATAAATTAATGATTCCTATTCTAAACATTAAAAACACCTGTCTTGTCAAAATGAACATGAGGACATTTGGTGCATAAAAGCAGTCTATCGATTTTGTTCGGCTTGTCTTTTTGCTTCTTCAGCCTGCTCCTTGAATTGTTTGGCCATTTCTTCTGCCTGCTTGCGCATTTCATCTGAGGATTTTTTTATGTCCTTTGCCTTATCCTGATACTCCTTACGCATGTCTTCGCCCATCTTGCGCCACTGTTCCATCTCCGATGACGCATGTCTAGCTTTATATTCCATGCCTAAGCCCATTAAAGCAAATATAATAGCGATAATGCCGAATACAAGCCACGCTTTTTGCGACGGGATATTATGGACATAAATACTGGCCATTACCAGATAAAATACCCAGATTGCCATGCTAATAACGCCACCCGCGTAAGGCACCGCGCTGATAATCGCCGCAATAGGAGTCAAAGCCGCTAAGTAAGCGCCGCAGCGATAGGCCGTTTCATAGTTTTCCTGCGAGCCCATGAGTTTCCAGATAACAAAGAAAATGGCCGCGCCGATGAAACTGCCAACAGCGGCGGCAATCGGCATAAAAATTATAACACCAAATCGGGACACCATCCCGCCGCCATAACCTACGGCTGGCCCTAATCCGACAACATTTAATATGGCGTGAATGATGCCGCCGATCAATCCCATGATAACCACAAAAACAAGCGGCTCCAGAAACCCGCCTGTTTTCGGCATTCCCTGAAAAAATTCCGCGGGCTTTGTAACTACGTTCATCGCTGTTTGCGGCATGGCTGCAAAGTTAATATCCTTCGGTTCCATTTTTCCATTCTCCTTTGTTAAGTTGTGGAAAAGCTAAAAACTCTTACGGCGTTTATGTCTCACGGTTGAATTTGTCCGTCAACACCATGTTTTTATGAGTCACCTGCCGGCACGTATTGGGAAGCATACCGCGACGGCAAGGAGGATGCACCGGAGGCGTATATAAACATACGTCGAGGACGCTGACGACGCAGCCAACAAAGGTAGGCGAACAAATACGAGTCGGCTTCTTATAAATCAAAAGATGCATCTATTTTAAAAGTTCTTACCGCCTGCATATTCAGAATATCTGTAACGCCGGTTTTTTCTTTCACCTCTGTCAGAAACGCTTCCAGTTCCTCGGCAGTTGCCGCGCTGACGGTAAACCAGATGTTGTATTCATTATTGCGCCGATAATTATGCGTGACATTTTTATTGGCGTTCACGATTTGAACAAAGCTGTCTATTTTTTCCTCCGGCACGCGCGCGGCACAAAGCGTGCTGACACGGCCCAGTTTATTACCATCAAATACCGCTCCAATCCGGCGAATAATGCCCTCATCTTTCATCTTTTGAACGCGGCTGATAGTTTCATCCTCGCTGATGCCGCACTTTTCGGCAACAACGCGGAAAGGCTGTTCCACCAGCGGAAATTCCTTCTGCAGAATATTTAATATCTTTTTATCAATTTCGTCCATAATTTACTCTATTTCGTCATTCCGAATTGCAGGACGGTATCATAATCAGAAAAAGATAAATATCGTCATACCGGTCGTAGATGACCTTCAGGTTACGCAGGCCGGTATGACGGGCAAAAATTAATTATTTATCACTAAAGCCTTTTGGTTGGTACAAACACAACGGCTCCTCCGCCAAATAATCCCCTGTCGCTTCGTACGCGCGCGCCCGGCAGCCGCCACAAACTTTGATAAATTCACATTTGCCGCACTTGCCGCCGTATTTACTCAAATCTCGTAAATTCCGAAACACTTCGGAGTTTTCCCATATCGCGGCAAAGCTCTGTTTCTTCACATTGCCGCAATCTAGTTCCAGATAACCACAAGGCTGAACCTGTCCGACATGTGAAATGAAGCAGAAGGAAATGCCGCCCAAACAGCCACGAGTGGACTCATGAAAATGTCCCCCGACTTTTTTCTTCGGCTCCGCGCCCTTGATCTTATTCTGGTGCATTATGCGGAAATAATGCGGGGCGCAGGTGGCCTTGAGTTGAATGGAACAGTCTATAGATTCATGATGAAACCACAGCAGCGTTTCTTCATAATTGGCTGCTGTTATTGCTTGATCGGCCAGATCACTGCCACGGCCTGTCGGTACCAGCAAAAAGATATGATGCGCCGCCGCGCCCAGCTTTTTGGCTAATTCCAGAATATCTTTAATTTGTTTGAGATTGGCTGTTGTTATTGTAGTGTTGATTTGAAATTCCATCCCGGCTTCTTTGAGCGCTTCAATTCCCGCCATCGCTCCGGTAAACGCTCCTTTCTCCTGACGAAAGGCATCATGACTTGCCGCATCTTTGCCGTCAATACTGATGCTTACTCTTTTAATGCCGCTTTCAATCATTTTCCTAGCGACAACCGAATTAACAAGAGTACCGTTTGTCGCCACGACCATGCGCAAACCTTTGTTGGTTCCGTACGTCGCAATCTCAAAGATGTCCGGCCGCAAGAGCGGCTCGCCTCCGGTCAAAATTATTACAGGCGAAGACATGGCGGCAATTTCATCTATGAGCTGAAAGCACTTCTCGGTGGAAAGTTCTCCCGGATATGGCCCGCAATTAGCGGCAGCCCGGCAATGTACGCAGCTCAAATTGCAACTGCGAGTCACTTCCCACGCAATCATACGCACTTTATCCCCTCTCCCTCGTGTGACCTTCAGATTAGGAGCGGAGGGGTTGGGGGAAGGTGAAATATTTCCCATGATAGAGTCCAATACACTTTCTTTATTACATCATTATTCCAAAATCTTAATACTTTGAAACCTTGCCCAGCAAGGCACTTATCTCTTGCCTGATCTTCCTTTGTGTTTATCGAATGCTGACCGCCATCTAATTCTATGACAAGTTTCTTATCAAGCGAGTTAAATCAACTATGTAATTGCCAATAGGCTGCTGTCTCCGAAATTTTGTATTTCCCAGTTGTTAACAAGTTGAATCTTTGTGTCCATTCGGCTTATCACTTTCCACGGCATAGAATGTCCCCCCTTGCCGCCTCGATATTATTTTTGATTTAGGAATGGCATATTATATGAAAAAAAGACACTAATCCAGCCGTTTTTTAAAGCGGCTGATCGCGCCGGAAAAAACAAAAATTCCTAAAATAGTCAGGGCCAGATATTGAGGCCACAGGACATGAAGTCCTACTCCCTTGAGAAAAATCCCCCGGAGAATGACCAGAAAAAACCTCAGCGGATTAAGATAAGTAAGCCATTGCACAACTTCAGGCATATTGGAAATGGGAAAAACGAAACCGCTGAGCATGAAAAACGGCAGAATGAAAAAGAAGGAAGTCATCATGGCCTGCTGTTTGGTTGCGGATATTGTCGATATAAAGAGTCCTATGCCCAATGTGCTGAGCAAAAACAAGCAGGTGGCGAAAAACAGCAGTAAAATACTGCCGTTTAAAGGTATTTCAAACCAGTAAATGGCAAGAACAATGACGGCCGCCATCTGGCCCAGAGAAAGAATAATATAGGGAATGGTCTTGCCGAGGATAAATTCATATGATTTTAATGGAGTGACAATTAATTGTTCCATTGTCCCGTCTTCTTTTTCCCTGATGATGGCGATGGAGGTCAGAATAAAAGCAGTAACCATTATTAAGACAGCGACAATTCCGGGAACAAAAAAGTATTGACTATTAAGGTTGGGATTATACCAGGTTCTGATGCGCGCATCTACTTTACCATAGCTCATATTCATTGGATAAAGTTCACGCAGCTCTTCGCGGTTGAACTTATCCAGAACTGTCGCGGTATACGCCACTCTCATGGAAGCCATATTACTCATGGAACCGTCAACAAGAATTTGGATGGGAGCTGTTTGTCCTTTCCTGATAATAGACGCGAAATCATGGTCGATCTTAATGCCCATATCAANNTTGCTGCCGGTAAAGCTGTCGGCAAGTTTATGGCTCTCATAGGTCTTGGAATTATCCAGAACAGCCACGCGAATATTGCTGATATCATAATTTACGACATAGCCGAAAATGAACATTTGGATAAAGGGGAAAATAAACATCAACGCGCGATTTCGCCTGTCGCTGAAAAGCTGAATAAATTCCTTGCGCACCAGTTCTCTGATTCTAAGCCAGCTCATAGGCCTTCCTTTTTTAATAATATGTAGTTGGCGGTCGTCAGTGCTGTAAACATTAAAGCCAGAACCAGCATGCTTGGCCATAAATAGGCGAATCCCACATTCCGCAGATAAATTCCCGATAAAATATCGATAAAATAAGTTGCCGGAACGACTAAAGTCAGCATTTGCAAAAACTTCGGCATATTGATTACCGGAAAAACAAAGTTGGAAAGAAGAAGCGACGGCAGGTAAGTCGTTAAAATGGCTATTTGGTTGGCCATCAATTGTGATTTGGTCACGATGGAAATCAGCATTCCCAGGGATAAAGCGACACTTAAATAAAGAGAAGCGGATACGATCATCAGCCAGAAATTCCCTTTCATAACTATGCCGAATAGTAATTGGCCCAGGAGAATCGCTATCAACACATTAGTCAGCCCGATGAAATAATAAGGAATAGCTTTGCCCAGCAGTAATTCCCCGGCTCTAACCGGCATTGATTTGATGGTTTCCATTGTGCCGTTTTCATATTCCCGAGCGATAATGAGCGAGGTCAGAATCGCGCCGACGATCATAATGATGACGGCAATTATTCCCGGAATGATAAAATTACGGCTTTCCAAATCTTCATTGAACCAGATGCGGATGCGTCCGTCCACGGGAGGTTTTATTTCTTCCCTACCCTGCCGGTTAAGGAAGCTGATCAATAACTTTTGATTGTATTGTTCAGTAAAGGAGGTAATGTAGCCGCGGATGATGTTCCCGAAAGTCGGGTCGCTGCCGTCAATAATAATTTGCAGCGGAGTTTCCCTATCGGCACGGATGCTTTTCATGAAATTGGGCGGGATGACAATTGCTACTTTTGCCCGGTCATGATCGAGATAATCAATGGCAACTTTTGTCTGGGACAGACCCTGTGAAACATGGAAATAAGGAGAAGCGCCGAGCTTGCGGATAAAATCACGGCTGAGCTCGGATTTATCGTAATCAACAAATATCGTTTCCACGTGATCCACATCCAGACTCAGCGCGTAACCGAAAAGAATAATAAGGAGCAGCGGAATCGCGAATGCCAGATAAAGGCTGCGGTAATCCCTGATCAAATGATAAAATTCTTTGCGGACAATGGCTTTGAGTTTTATAAATCTCAAGTATTATCCCTCATCATTAAAGTTATGAAAGCATCATTCAAGTCAGCATCCGGCTTTTCCGGACAGGCGCCGGCGATAATTTCCGCGGGGCTGCCCGTCGCCACAATATTACCGTCATTGATCATAACGATCCTCTCGCAAAAACGCGCTTCATCCATATAATGGGTCGTCACAAATATCGTCATTCCGCCACAGGCTAGTTGTTTAATGAAATTCCAGAAATGCTGTCTGGTGACGGGATCAACCCCGGAAGTAGGTTCATCGAGAAAGAGGATCTCCGGTTTATGTAAAAGCGAACAACCCAGCGCTAGTCTCTGACGCCAGCCAGTCGGTAATTCCCTCGTTTTACGGTTGCGGACATCCTGCAGGCGCGTCATATCCAAAACCCAATCAATACGCTCCGGCCATTGTGATTGCGGCACATTGTAAACTCCCAGATAAAAGCGCAAATTTTCGAAGGGCGTTAAATCTTCATAAAGAGAAAATTTTTGCGACATATAGCCGATAGAATGTTTTATGTCTTCCGCATCCGTCATAATGTCGTGCCCGGCAACGAATCCCGCGCCGGACGTGGGGGTGATTATGCCGCAAAGCATGCGAATTGTGGTGGACTTGCCGGAACCGTTGGCGCCGAGGAATCCGAATATCTCACCCTTTTTTACGGAAAAGGTAATTTTATTTACCGCGACAAACGTGCCGAATTTTTTTTCCAGATTCGTCACGGAAATGGAATTAGAAGTGGAAGGTATCATGCGCCAGATCTCCATCCACTTCTTTAATACGTTCAATAATTGCTTCTTCCAGAGTTTTAAAACTGCCGCGAATACCAGCGGGAGGTGCCGTATCCATAAGAATAGAACTATGCATTAATCCCAGACTATCGCAACGCTCGCCTTCATCCAGATAGGCTGTGGAAACGATGATCGTCATGCCTTCTTTTTTCATGCTGCCCAATATTTCCCAGAATTCATGCCGCGACACAGGATCGACGCCGTTTGTCGGTTCGTCCAGAATCAGCAGTTGCGGTTCGTGCACCAGCACGCAGGCCAATCCCAATTTTTGTTTCATGCCTCCGGAAAGATTACCGGCCAGTCTGTTCACAAAAGGCAGAAGATTGGAAAATCCCAGATACTTATCTTTGCGCATTTTTCTTTCTTTGCGCGGTATTTCAAAAATATCCATGAAGAAATTTATATTCTCGTTCACCGTCAGATCCTGATACAGGCCGAACCGCTGCGGCATATAACCGATAATGTTTTTGATTTTCTGCCTCTGGGTAACAACATTGAGGCCGCCCACGAAAATTTCGCCTTGCGTTGGTTTTATCATGGTGGCAATCAGCCGCAGGAGCGTTGATTTTCCGGCGCCGTCGGAACCGACCAAGCCGAAAATATTGCCTTTGTCGACATGGAAAGAAATGTCTTTGACCGCTTCGACAAGATCAAAGCGCAGGGTAACGTTCTTGACTTCCACCATGGGTGGGGAATTTTCTGGGGACACGATCATCAGGAACTCCCCTACCGCAGCCAGGCATCAGCCGGCATTCCCGACTTGAGTTCAAAGTTGGGATTCACTATGGATACTTTTACCAGATATACCAGTTTTACTCTTTCCTTTTTTGTCTGAATGATTTTCGGCGTAAATTCCCCTTCCGGAGAGATAAAAGAAACTGATCCGGTGTAAGTTTTGCCGGGGAATGTATCTACCTTCACATCTACCTTCTGGCCCGGCCTGACTTTGCCGATTTCCGTTTCATCCACAAATATTTTCAAATCAACGCGGGCAAGATCGGAAATAGTAATGACTTCTCTTCCGGGATTTACAGTTTCACCCGGTTCAACATTGCGACTGGTTATTACTCCATCCATGGGCGATTTTAATTGCGTATAATCCAACTGAATGGAAGCTTGATTTAATGACGCGTTAATCGAATTAATTTGCGCAGAGGCGACTTCGATATCCTGCTTGGCGGCGTCTATTCTGGTTAAATTACCCTGCGCCAGTTTCAGCATGGATTCACTTTCGGTAAGCCTCGATTGGGACACTTCGTAGGCTAGTTTCATGCTATCGCGTTCTTTTTCTGTAATCACCCCCTTACTGAATAACTCTTCAAAACGGTTGTAATTCTTTTCAGCATCTTTTAAAGTATCTCTGGCGCTATTCACGGCCGCTGTGGCTCTGGCCACTTCCGAGGGTAGCGTTTTCTTGTCGATATCCAGCACTGTTTCCAGTTGCTGTTTTGTTTTTTGCGCTCGATCCAAATTTGCCCTGGCTTGCTCATAACGTGATTCAAATTCCGCGCGGTCCAGTTCAGCGATAATCTGGTCTTTAGTAACGGACTGCCCTTCCTGAACATTGACTTTAACAACACGCCCGGGAACCTGGAAAGACAAATTCGCCTGTGTTGTTTCTATTGTGCCGGAATAAAAAAGCCCTTTTTCGTGATTATTTTTCTGGCCGAAATAAACCAGCGATCCAACTGTCACAAAGAGAATTATAAAAACAATAATTATTATTCTTTTTTTCAACGCTCAAACCTCCGTTTTGCATTTTTGTCCATAGTATTTAACCTGCTGTCTATTGGGATTGTGCCATCCTATTGGTCATCGCTTTATCGCCTTCAGCACGAGCTTCGCCACTTCCTCCCCCAGACTCCCCTTTAATTTTTTATCACGAGCTTTAATCGCGGCAGGCAACCATGACTGCCTGTCTTTAATAGGCAGGGCTTTTTTATAAAAAAGAATTGTTCCCACGATCATCATATGGATGAGGAATGGAACCACCTCAACAAAGATTCTTTTTTTTCGTCCTTCATCCAGAATACCAACAAGAATTGTCAGGACAGCGACTATATCTTCAACGACAACGCGGGGCAGATGGGCGCCGTCTGCGGCTATCTCCCGCATCATAATCGAAGGCAATTCGGGATTTTTATCCACATTAGCGGCAATGCAGTTTATATAAACCTTGAGCTTTTCTTCCGGATGATCAACTTTAGCCACGGCCGCAGCAATATTCTGGGCTGTATTGCCGAGAACCTGGTGGATCACATTGGCGAAGAGAGTATCTTTGTCGCCGATTTGATAATAGAGAGTTGCTTTATTCACACCGGCGCGCTCGGCGATTTCATCAACATGTGCCCCGCTGTAACCATTTTCAGCAAATACGGCGCGCGCTGCCGTTAAAATTTTTTCAGCGGTTTTGCCTGGTTTTTCTATATCAATTACTTTTTTAATCAAAAGCTTCACCAATATTATTTTATGAGCGCGCTAATTTGTCTTCATGCCCTCTCGTCACCCCGCGTGACCCCTAGTGACCTTTAGGTTATTCAGATAATTAGGTGATCAGGTTACGCAGGCAAGAATCCACTCATACACCGGCTTCGTAAAAATCTTCAGAGGCAAGGCGCGCAAATCCTGAGGCGTGAGACGTATTTTTACATACGTCGCAACAACGAAGGATGCCGCGCAACGCAGCATATGAGTTTTTTACGAAGTCGGATTTTAACCGTACGGTTTAACCATACAGTTAAATATTATGAGGAATATGTCAAGATATTTTTGTTGTCTCGGCACCCATATCGAACCGGCAATTTCTGCGATTTAAGGAAGATTCATCTGCATAAAGATATTCCTTGCTATTTATGAGTTATGCCTGTAAAGAGTGCCTCGTGATAACGATAGTTAATTACCTTCCTAACTTTTTTCTCTTGGAAACTTCGGCAGGAAAATCCAGCTAATCGTAATAGAATCCAGCTATAGTGTGACGTTTCTAATCTGTCTTTCAGGTGCAAGATCAGCGGATGAGGCAGTTTATATTCACGCAACGATTGGAAACGGGTTCAAGTATCACCAATGCCATTTCGTTTTCTTTGGCTAACTTTGTTGGCAGCGTCGTCGGCTTCCTCAACGTATTAGTAATACGCCTGCGGAGCCTCATCCTTGCCGCCGCGTTATCCTTTGAAACCGAAAGGGCATAATAAAAAAAGAAGGAAAAAGAAAAAATGAGTTTTGAGAAGTTCGAGTTACATGCGAAAATATTTGCCGGCGTGCAGGCGCTTGGCTATAAAGTACCAACACCAATTCAATTAGAATCAATCCCGCCGATTATGGAAGGCCGCGATGTTATGGGGCTTGCCCAAACCGGAACCGGGAAAACAGCGGCTTTTGTGCTGCCGATCTTGCAACGTCTCATGCAGGGGCCACGCGGTCGCATCCGCGCCCTGATCATAGCGCCAACGCGGGAGTTGAGCGAGCAAACCCACAAGGCGATAGGTCTTTTGGGGCGCAGGGCGCAAATCCACAGCGCTTCCATCTATGGCGGAGTGGGCATTGGCGGCCAGATAACAAGGCTCCGTGACAAAGTTGATATCGTCTCCGCTTGTCCCGGTCGCCTGCTTGACCATATCCAACGCAATACTATTGATTTGTCCCATGTAGAGGTACTTGTACTGGATGAGGCGGATCATATGTTTGATATGGGCTTTCTGCCGGATGTCCGAAAAATCGTGAAACATCTTCCCAAACAGCGTCAAACGTTGCTTTTCTCCGCTACTATGCCCAACGATATAAAAAGCCTGGCTAATGATCTTCTTCAGAATCCCGTAAATATTCAAATCGGCCACGCAGCGCCGGTAGAAACGGTTACACATAAATTTTACCCTGTACAAATGAGCTCTAAAACAGAGCTGCTGAAAAATATTCTTGATAATACCGAAACTGATTCCGTTCTCGTCTTTACCCGGACAAAATCGCGCGCGAAAAGTGTTGCCCAACAGTTGGACAAATCGGGATATAAAGTTACTTCACTGCATGGAAATTTATCGCAGCAGAAACGTCAGCAATCTCTTGACGGCTTCCGCGACGGTCGTTATGAAATTATGGTGGCGACCGATATCGCCGCCCGCGGCATTGATGTGACAAGAATTTCACATGTCATTAATTATGATATGCCGTCGACTGCGGATGCCTATACTCATCGTATCGGCAGAACAGGGCGCGCTTCCAAAATAGGCGATGCCTTTACTTTTGTAACAGACCAGGATGCCGGACTCGCTCATTCCCTGAAAAGAGTGCTCGGAGANNCTGCTCATAGTAATCAAGGCGCGAACGAAATGAAGTTCAATGGAGGCAGAAAGATTTTTTCTACCCGGACGCAAACAAAAAGAAGGCCGACGCAACGTTCCTTCGACAATAGTAATCGGTCATTATGGTCGCCTAGATCGCCAATGGCAGTTTAAGAAACAAACTTTGTCGGCTTCTAGTTACGAAGCCGACAAAGTTATTGTTGAAACTCCAATTTAATGAGACTCGCTGAAAACGAACGAAGTGAAGTTTGAAGCGTTAGTCGAATTATCCCAGGAGCGGAGCGACGAGGGGCTATACTGCGAAGCGGAGGGTAATGAGACTCAAACTTCAAAAGTGAAGCGAAGAGAAGTTTGTTAGTCGAATTATCCCGTATAAACGGGGTTTAATATCCCGCAACTTGCTGCGGAATCTGTTTCCAAAGCTTGCTTTGGGGTTCATACCCGTGATTCAATTAGAAAAAACATGGGGATTATCCGGATCCGGCCTTTTTCCTCAGTGATTCTATCTGCAGGTCTTTTTCCTCCCACAGTTGCTGTACCCACTTGTGAATGGCAACGCGAAAGGCCTGATCGCCTTCGTAATCACCATGCAGAAATTGTTGCGGAATTTCTATTGTCCGGATACGTACAATCACCCGTTTGACTTTGCCGCAGAGAAACTCCCAGAAGGTTGG
>PLMV01000180.1 GCA_003141615.1 Syntrophaceae bacterium | reverse complement strand
CGCCGCTCTTCCTTCTAAATAAGATATTTTTATAATTAATTACAGTTACCAAGACTACCCGTTAGCCCGCCCGTTGCGCAGGGCGAAGGCAGATATATCTGCCTTCGCATAAGGAAAGTACGCCGCGGTGACAAAAAAGGAAGCCGTCAAAAACTGACTTAATAATATTAAAGGAGAAATGATATGGCGAACTTGATTGTAGACGAACGGGACCAGAAATTTGTGCTCTATGAAATGCTGGGAGTGGATAAGCTTTGCGAGAAGGCTCCATACACGGACTTCTCTCCAGACGTGTTTGACATGATTCTGACGGAGGCGCAAAAGTTTGCCGTGGAAGAGATATTCCCCACTCTGGTGGAATCGGACCGTGAAGGGTGCCGGTTGGAAAATGGTAGGATCAGCGTTCCCAAGGTCTTCCACCGGCTGTACAAACTCTACAGCGAAGGCGGCTGGATCGCCATGGGCAAATCCCCGGAAATCGGCGGCCAGGGCCTTCCCTATTGCATAACTGTAGCCGCCAAGGAGTGGTTCATCCATAACCTTGGCTTTCTGGTTCTGCCTTTCCTGGCAGATGGGGCATCGCACCTCGTCGAGACCTACGGATCGGAGGCTCAGAAGAATAAATACCTGCCAAAGATGATCTCCGGAGAGTGGGGAGGAACAATGTGCCTTACCGAACCAAACGCCGGGACCGACGTAGGCAACCTCAGCACCAAGGCGATTCGTCAGCCCGACGGCACCTTCCTGATTCAGGGGACCAAATCTTTCATCACCGGTTTGGACCAGGACCTAACCGCAAACATCATCCATCCCGTTCTAGCCCGAATCGAAGGCGATCCCGCCGGTACCAGAGGCATTTCCATATTCATCGCCCCCAAATACATCGTTAACGACGACGGCTCCCTGGGCAGGAGAAACGACTACGAAATAGCTAAAATCGAAGAAAAGATGGGCTTCCACGGGAGCCCTACCGGAACCATCAACTTTGGTGACAACGGCCAGTGTTACGGAGAGCTTCTTGGGGAAGAACGAAAGGGCATTAAGGTCATGTTCCAGATGATGAATGAAGCCCGGATCGGTACCGGCCTCCAAGGGGTGGGCAGCGGTTCAATCGCCTATCTTCACGCCCTCCAGTATGCCAAGGAACGCATCCAAGGCACGGCCATCGCCGATTTCGGCAATGACGCCGCTCCCAAGGTCGCCATCATCGAGCATCCCGATGTAAGACGGATGCTTTTATGGATGAAATCAAACGTGGAAAGTATGCGGGCACTGATTTATTTTGCCTCATTTGCCATAGATAAGAAAATGACGGAGGATAATGATGCAGAAAAAGAGAAATGGCACGGCCTGCTGGAAGTCCTCACACCGATAATCAAAGCCTACTGTTCTGATATTGGCTTTAAGGTTACCGAGCTGGCCATCCAGGTTTATGGCGGCTACGGTTACTGTGCCGACTATCCCGTGGAGCAGTTCATGCGCGACGTTAAGATCGCCTCCCTCTATGAGGGCGCCAACGGCGTCCAGGCTCTGGATCTGATAGGACGCAAGCTGGGGATGAAGAAAGGCGCCAACTTCATGAGCCTTTTGGGAGAGATGAACGCCACCGTCACCAAATATAAGGAACAACCGGAACTGACGGGTTTGGCCGCCGACGTTCAGGGGGCGGTTAACACGCTGGCTGAGATAGGCATCTTCTTTTCCACCTGTGCCCGGGAGGGTAAATTCCTGGTGCCGGTGAGTCACGCCTATCCCTTCCTAATGATGATGGGGAAGGTCGTTTCCGGCTGGCTGCTTCTATGGCAGGCCGGTATCGCCCGGGAGAAGCTGGCTGTCCTGAGCAAGGAAAAGGGCGTAGCGCCTTCGGATGCAGTTGCCTGGAAAGAATTCATCAAGAACAACCGCGATGCCGCTTTCTATTCCGGTAAGGTCGCCGGAGCAAGGTTCTTCATTAAGAATATTCTGCCGGAGGTTGATGCCGCCGCGAAGGCCATAAAGAGTGAAGACCTTTCCATGGTGGATATTGCTACGGAGAGTTTTGCTTAAGGGATATCAGGGAGAGGGGAAACAGTTCCCATCTCCCTGATAAACATTCTCGAAGGAAGACGATGCCGTAAACGCTGATGCAGAAGGCGAGAAGATATACAAATAAAAAACACTTGATTTTCCGGCAGTGCTAATAGATGTGTTAGCATTGTAATACAATAATACAAAAGGAGGTCTTCGCTATGATGGATTTTCCCTTGCTTCTGAGAACGTTTCTGTTGAGGTCTGCAAAATACTTTCCCAAAAAAGAAATCGTCTCGGTTTTTCCCGAATGTGTCCACAGATACACTTATGGGGACTACTACAAGAGGGTATGCCAGCTCGCCCATGCGTTAAAATCTTTGGGTATCAAGCGCGGCGACAGGGTGGCAAGCATTGCTCTCAATGATCACCGGCACCTGGAGCTCTACTTCGGGGTTCCGTGCTCCGGGGCGGTCCTTCACACGGTTAATTTCAGGTTGCCCATGAATCATCTCGTCTATATTATCAATCATGCCGAAGATCAGATCATCTTCGTGGATGAGGATCTGCTCATGTTCGTGGAAATGATCAAAGACCAACTCAAGACCGTCAAGCACATCGTTGTGCTCTCGCACACAGGAAAGAAGCCGGTATCGGGCATAGAGAACCTCATAATGTACGATGAGCTCATCGCCCAGTTCCCCGAAGAGTATGACTTCCCTGTGGATCTCTCCGAGTGGGACCCTGCCATGATCTGCTATACCTCGGCCACTACAGGCGACCCCAAGGGGGTTGTTTATTCTCACCGGGCCATCATCCTCCACACCTATGCCGTGGCCGTTACCTTCGGTGTCGGCGAGGCGGACTGCGCCCTGCATATCGTGCCCATGTTCCATGCCAATGCCTGGTGCGGGCCGTTTGCCGCGGTGGGGGCGGGCTGCAAGCAAGTGCTTCCCGGCCGCGAGGTAATCAATATGGAGAAACTCTGCCATACCATTGCCGAGGAAAAGGTTACCTTCACCGCCGGGGTCCCCACCATCTGGATGCTCCTGTATGACTACCTTGAAAAAGGCGGATGGCATGACTTCTCTTCATTGAAGACCATAGCAAGCGGCGGAGCAGCGATCCCGAGACAGCTCATGATCGACCTCAACGAGAAATACAACTTTCCCATCAAGCAGGCCTACGGCTCCACCGAGACCACGCCGCTCGCGACCGCGGCAATCCCCAAGAGCTACATGGCCGATTGGCCGGCAGAGAAGCTCTATGACATCAAGACGAGCGTCGGTATAATCGCCCTAGGTCTGGAGATGAAGATTGTGGGCGATTCCGGAGCCGAGGTGAAGATGGACGGCAAGGAGTGGGGCGAGATTTGTCTGAGGGGTCCCTGGATCGCCAACGAGTACTATAAGGACCCGGAGCGCTCAAAAGAGACGTTCTACGACGGCTGGTATCACACCGGTGACGTGGGCACCATCGACGAAGAAGGTTACGTGAGACTTGTCGACCGGAAAAAGGACCTGGTCAAGAGCGCGGGCGAATGGATCTCCTCGGTGGACCTGGAGAATCTGATCATGGCCCATCCCAAGGTTATGGAGGCGGCCATTATAGGTGTCCCGCACCCCAAATGGCAGGAGAGGCCGCTGGCCTGCATAGTTGCCACACCTGAACAGAGCGTGTCCGTTGAAGAGATCAAAGAATTCCTTAAAGATAAGGTCAAGGCTGCCTTTTGGATACCCGACGAAATCATTTTCTTAAAAGAGATACCCAAGACCAGCGTGGGCAAATTCAACAAACGCGAGCTTCGCAAACTCTATGCAGATAGTCAGTTGAAATCTCTGTAAATTGGAGCCCCCTCCGGCAAGAGCCGGGGGATTCCAAGTCGGAGGATTGAATTTGTAAAGAGGATTATCCCCTGTATTCCCTTTTTATGAACTCAAGAAAAGATATTGATTCGCTCGTAGGTCGATGCCTCCGCATCGAAAACAGCGCACTCGCCTTCATCGGCGGAACCCACCACAAATATATAACGACTGGTTGGTTCCAATAAAAATTTTTCCCCTGGTGGTGCCACCTTGCGAAGAACGCCGTCCGGATAGCTCAAACAAAAATATACCGGCGTGTGGGAATGGCCGCAGAAGAGGATCCAGTAGGGCATCTGCTGAAAGAGAAGGGAAGCCCGTTCCGTGGAGCCTACATCTATGGGTTCGTAAAAGGCCCGCAGGTAGTCGAAGGGAAAGGAGTGGGCAAAACAAATATCATCCATAACCACCTTCATGGGAACCTTTTTTAGAAATTCATACATCCACCCTTGGTCGGAATATCCCTCGCCGGCACCGTTGGACAGCGCCAGCTCGATCAAGTAGTCGTTGTTCCCCTTGACGGCGATAACTCCCCGTTCCTTAAAGAGCCGGACGATGTCTTCCAGGCGGTCGCGGCGGTTGGTATCGCAGAAATCGCCGAGATGAATCACACGCTCACAACCCTGGATCATGAGGATATCGATTGCTTTTTCGGTGGCTTCGATGTTTCCATGACTGTCCGAAAGTAAACCCAGTCGCCGCGGCTTATTCATAGATGCACTCAAAGAGCATACTCTCCAGGCTCATTTAAAAAATCTCTCCCGCCTTCAATTCGTTACGAATGGATATTAAAGGGTGAGAGGAATTTTGTAATCAACTTTTTTCCTTGAAGATGATTTTAAGTTTACCTCTTGGCTTCCTTGGAGAAGGGTTCGATAAGTTTGAAGAACTCACCGGAGAAGACCATGATCGACTGGTTTCTGTTCTCCAAGTTGACGGCCGCCTCCAGCGAGGGGGCATCTATGTTCTGGTCCAAGACGCGCTTGGTGAGTCTGAGTCCGCCGGGGCTTTTTCCCAGCATGATGCGTGCATAGGAAAGAGCGGTTTCCATAAGCTCTTTCCTGGGGACCACGCGGCTCACCAAGCCGATCCTTTCCGCCTCATCCGCCTTGACCTTGCGGCCCGTGTAGAGGATGTCGGCGGCATGGGAAAGGCCCACCAGGCGGGGAAGAAAGTAGGAACAACCCAGTTCTCCACCTGAGAGGCCTATATTGATGAAGGAAGCCACAAAATAGGCATCGGGAGAGGCCAGGCGCACATCCGAGGCCAGGGCGACGGCGAAGCCGCCGCCCGCCGCGGGTCCGTTTACTGCGGAGATGATGGGCTGAGGAATCTTTCTCAGGCCGATGATCATGGCCGAGTATCGTTCTTGGGCGATGCGGAGAAACGCTTCCGGACCGGAAAAGGCCTCCGTGTCCTTGAAGGTGATCGCATCGCTGAGATCGGCCCCGGCGCAGAACCCCCGCCCCTCCCCGGTGATGACGACAACCCTTACGGAATCGTTTTGGGCAAGATAGTCGAAGAGTTCCGCGAACTCCGCCAGCATTGCCACGTTGATGGCGTTTAGCTGTGCGGGACGGTTAAAGCTCACCAATCCGATGCCGTGTTCCACTTCTTTAAAGTTTATCGTCTCGAACTCCATCATGCCCTACCCTCCTTATCCTCTCTTTTCTATACCCTGCCAGTATTTATCCTCCAGATCTCTTTTTACCAGTTTCCCGTCAATGTGCCGGGGGAGCTCTTTTACGAATTCCACCACTCTGGGTATCTTCATCCCTGTAAGGCCCTCTTCCCTGCAGAAACGGAAAATATCGTCGGAGGTCGCTTGTTCGCCCGATCTCAACTGGATGACGGCGGCCGGAACCTCTCCCAGCTCGCGGTCCGGGTAACGGACCACACCCACATCCAGCACTTTGGGGTGCCGCATGATGGTGGCTTCGATCTCCAGGGGAAAGATGTTGACGCCGCCGCTGATGATCATCTCCTTGAGACGTCCGGTCAGGTACAAAAATCCATCCTTGTCCATGTAGCCCTGAAGCCCGTCGTCGAACCACCTTCGCCCCTCTATGTTTTCGAAGGCGGAGTCCAATTTTTCCGGCGTACCGGCATACTTGAGGCTGATCGTCGTGAGGCTCCNNGCGCACCTGATCTTGCCGACGCTGGCATAGCGCTGGGGGTTCTCCTCGTAATCCCCCGGCAGGAGCACCGAGGCCACGGCCGTCTCCGACGAACCGTAGAATTCCATGAAGACGTTTTTCGTACAGCCCTGCTCACTGAAGAATTTGTTGGCGGCCTGTTTCAACTCGGGTGTGGCTGGCGCCGCGGCGCAGATCAGTGAGTGCATGGACCCGAGATTGTATTTCTTCCTGACTTCGGGGGGCAGATCGAGGATCCGCTGAAGCATGGTGGGCACCACAAAAACCCAGTTGACCCGTTCCTTCTCGATGATCTGCAAAAAAGCCTCGGGATCGAATCCCCGCACCGGGATGGCGGTGCCGCCCAAAAGCAGGAACGGCGCCCAACCGGAAATGGTTCCCGCATGGTAGAGGGGGCCGGGCAGCAGGCAGCGCATGTTTTGGCTGATGGGGTCATTGATCGTGATGCCGCCGAACCAGTACACGAAGCTGAACTGGAGGACCAGGTAGCGGAGATACTCACCCAGAGAAACATCGGGGGCTTCCGAAAGCTCGCTGAAGGCGTATCCGACGGAGTCGAAGAAGTTGACGTTTTTCGGCGTACCCGTCGTACCGCCGGTGTAGGGATTCAGCGCGAGGATGAAATGGATGTCCGGTTCGTGGTTGGGTGAGCGGGCGAGCAGATCCTCGTAGAGGATCATGCCCTCTGGCGCCTTGCTGCCGACAACGACAAAGTGACGGATCGTTTTCAGCTTATCCTTAATCGCCAGGACCTCATCCATGAACTCCTCATCGAAAATCAGGGCCTTGGGCACTCCTCTGTTTATGGCTTCCGCCAGTTCATCGCCTTTCATGTGCCAGTTCATAAAAGGCATGGGACAACCGATAAAACAGCCGGCGAAGAAAGCTTCGAAAAACTCGTTGCCGTTGTAGAGGAGCTCGGCAAACTTGTCCTTCGGTTTCAGTCCCAGCCCTTGGAGGCCGTTGGCCAGGCGGAAGACCCTATCCTTAAGCAGGCTGAAGGTGATTCTCTTTTCCCCGGAAATGATGGCTTCGCGGTCTCCCAGGATCTCCCACTTGGAGATCAAAAGGTTGGGCATGAATTTCTCCAGGCGGAAGTTGAGTACCCCTTTTAGGGCCGCCACCAACCCCATCCTCTTGGTGGTGCGTGATACGATCCGCAGCGCATTTTTCGCCCCCCATTGGGTAACTATGCTTTTCAAAAGCCCCTGTGTCTGCTCCATGGTGGCAATCTTGGGAATGGCCTTCATGAGATTTACAAAACTTTTGTTCTTGTCTGCCATTTGTCGTTTCCCCTTTTGTTGTTTATTACTGCAAAGGCAATTTTCATCATCCATCCTTATCTGTTTCAAGGACTTCCGTACTTCTCTTTCACTTGGGCCCGCATCACCTTTCCCACTGGGCTCAAGGGCAGCTCCTCGGCAAAAACCACCGTCTTGGGCCTCTTGAAACCAGTCATCTTGTCGCGGCACCACTCGATGATCTCCCCCTGCGTTAACTGCTCTCCTTCATAAGGGACGATGATCGCCCGGACGGTACTTCCCCATGTCTCGTCGGGGACGCCGATCACGCAGGCGTGTTCCACCTTGGGGTGGAACTCCAGAATCTCCTCCACCTCATGAGGATAGACCTTCTCGCCGCCCGTGGAGATCGTCTCCTTCATCCGGTCTACGACGATAATCTCCCCGTCCTTGTCCAGATAACCCAGGTCGCCGGAATGGAACCAACCGTCTTTGATCACTTCCGCTGTCTTTTCCCGGTCGCCATAGTACTCCTTCATGATGGTGCCGCTACGGTAAAGAATCTCTCCCGCTTCCCCGGGTGCGGCTTCTTTCCCCTTTTCATCGACGATTCTGATTTCGACGCCGGCCAGGGGTTTTCCCACACAGCGATCCTTGAGGCTTTCTTCGGAAGCATCGAGGCGAATGCTCGTGTCGGGAGTCATCTCCGTCTGGCCGAAGACGTCAGCCACCAGGGCGTTGGGGAATTCCTTGAGGATCCTCTTCTTCTGCTGGGCAGGATTTACGCCCGAACCGGTCATGGCCACCANNATGGGGCCGATAATCAAAACCTGGTAGTTGGCCATGTGAAAAAGGGGCATGTTGAGAAACATGGAAAATCCCCCCGTGAAGCGGTTGAGCAGAGGCCCCATGGGAGTACCAAAAGTCTTGGGGAGGAGGCGGGGGATTGATCGGGCCAGAAAAGGCCGGACGCCTTTAGGGGCAATCAGTATATTAATGATCTTTTCCATACCCGGGATGGGCGTCAGCGTGCCGATGATCCGGCCGAAGTTTGCCTTGGGATCGCCGGCCACCCTGCCCAGCAGATCTCCAAACACGGACCCGGCCAGATTCCAGAAATTTCGGTAGGTCAGAACAACTCCTTTGGGCATTCCCGTGGTCCCGCCTGTATAAGAGATCGTACAGATGTCTTCCTCCGTGGTGACTGGCGGCGGCTCCGTGGGCGGATGTTTATCCATGAGCTCTTCGTAGTTCAGCATCCCCGCGGGTAGGGGCGCCATACCCCTTCTCACGCAGATCACCGTCTGGAGTTTTTTGCAGTTGGGCATCGCCTTTTGTATCTGTTCCATAAAGATGTCTTCGCAGATGAAAACCACTGAATCAGATTGATCGGTCTGGTATTCGATCTCCCGGGCGACGAAACGGAAGTTCATGGGGATGGGCACGGCGCCGATCTTCTGCAGGGCGTAGTTGGCCTCGATGAATTCGGGGCAGTCGTGAAAAAGAATGATGGCATGATCGCCTTTTTTTATGCCCAAGGCCTTCAAAGAGTTGGCAAAGCGGTTGACCCGGTTGTTCAACTCTCTCCAGGTAACTTTTTTCTCGCCGTAAATGATTGCCTTTCCCCTGGGATTATATCTGGCCATGTCGGCCAGCACCAGACTGAAACATTTTCTTGGCATAGCCCATCCTTTCTTGATCAAACGTCGCTAAATCACTTCTGTCGATGGTTTATCTGTTTTTACTTCCCTATCCTATCTATGGAGCATAGTGGTTTTCGCGGAACCAACGTACCGAATCGCGGAGAGACTCCTCGATTGGGGTTAAGGTTAACCCCAATTCGTTTCGGGCTTTGGAGTTATCAAAGAACAGGTACTGGGAGGCATAGCTCACTTCCGGAGGCGTGGTCAGGGGTGTTTTGTGACCGATGTTATCAGCCCAATATTTAAAAACGGAAGCGGAGATTTTCAGCATCGGCACCGGAAAGGTGAGGATCGGCCTTACCGTAAAACCGGCCGCCTTATATGCCAGTTGCATGAATTCCTTCATGGAGACGTTCATGTTACCCAGGATGTAGAGCTCGCCGGTTCTGCCTTTCTTGGCAGCCAGGACATGGCCCCGAGCAACATCCCTCACGTCCACGATGTTGATACCGCCAGGAAAGGCAAACATGTTTTTGCTCTTCAGGACATCGACAATGAGCTGCCCCGTGGGCGTAGGACCGCTGTCATTGGTCCCGAAGGGGAAGCAGGGATTGACGATAACCACATCGAGACCGTTTGCGGCAAAGCCACGGGCGATTTGCTGAGAGAGGTATTTTGTCAAGACGTAGTGGTTTCCAAGGGTATACTGGTTGAAAGGAGTTTCTTCATCGCTTAGCTGCTTTCCTGGGGCGATGCCGATGGAGGCGATGGAGCTTGTATAGACGACTCTGGCAATGTTCGATTTCATTGCCGCCCAAAGCACATTATGTGTACCCTGCATGTTGACTTCGTAAATTCGGCTCCAGTCTCTCATCCAGATGGCAAAGATGGCCGCCAGGTGAAAGACGGTGTCGACGCCCGCCATAGCTTTTAAAACGGCGCCGGTATCAAGAACATCGCCTTCGACCTTTTCAATTTCCATCCCTTTCAGATTGGTCAGGGATTCTCCCGGTCTTATAAGAGCCCTGACCTCGATGTTTTCTTTTAATAACTCCTCAACAACGTGCGACCCTATGAAGCCGCCGGCTCCCGTAACCAATACCTTTTTCATGAAATTATCTCCCTGCTTATTTAATCATGATATTTCTTAACTCCCTTTTTAATATCTTACCCACGGCACTCAAAGGCAGCTCGTCCATAAACTCCATGACCTTGGGGACCTTGTAGGGCGCCACCCTTTCTTTCATATACTCCACAAGCTTCTTCCGCTCGGCGTCGCTCTTTTCTATGCCGGGTTTTAGCTTGATGGCGGAAGCGACGATCTCGGAGCCCGGGCGTTTCGGGTCAGGAATGCCGATCGTGGCAGCCATGTCGATATCGGGATGCTCCATAAGAATGTCGTCGACAACACGTGTAAAGACCTTGAAGCCGGAGACGCTGACCATGTCTTTGAGCCGGTCCACGATGAAGAAGTATCCATCCTCATCCATCTCGGCAATATCACCCGTGTGGAACCAGCCGTTCCGAAAACTGTTGGCATTCTCTTCGGGTTTGTTATGGTATCCCTTGAAGACCTGTGGGCCCTTGACGACGATTTCGCCGGGCTGGCCCATGGGGACCGGTTCTCCGGTTGATGAATCGACGAGTCTAACCTCCGTTCCCACCATGGGTATTCCCACCGATCCCACCTTCTTGAGTCCTCGCATCGGATTGGCGGTAATAAGGGGGGTCGTTTCCGTCATGCCGTAGACCTCCATCACCTTGCCCTGGCCGACGATTTTCTCAAAATCAAGGATGCTTTCCGCGGGAAATGGGGAAGCGCCACTGACGAAGAACTGGAAGCCGGAAAAGTCCAGAGCCTTAAATTCCGGCATCTTCATCAGCTCCAGGTAGAGGGTGGGGACATTAATAAGGGCCGTGGGCTTCAATTTCTTCATGGCCTTGCACATGAATTTTAAATCCCTGGGGTTGGTCAGAAGAATCGCCGAAGCCCCCATAGCGATGGCCCAAAGGGAGAGAAAGTTGCCTGCCTGATGAAAAAGGGGAAAGGCAGAGGCGATGGTATGCTCGCCGATATTATTGAAACCTGTCCAAGTTCTCATCTGTTTCATATGACAAACAACATTGGCCTGGGTTAGTACAGCGCCTTTTGGGGGGCCGGTAGTGCCGCCCGTATACATCATAAGACAGGGATCATCCGGTTTCACCTTGACGTTGACCAAGTCCTTGGGACGGCCTTC
Organism: Syntrophaceae bacterium; assembly: GCA_003141615.1. Taxonomy (GTDB): domain Bacteria; phylum Desulfobacterota; class Syntrophia; order Syntrophales; family Smithellaceae; genus Smithella. Next base: position 27,795 of record PLMV01000180.1, on the reverse strand, counting down.
TATGGTCTTTAAGAAGCGGACCACCTCGATGTTCGGCAACGAATGGATCTCCCCCGTGGGGATCTTTTTCAACAAGGTTCCCAGGGTCTTTTTGATGTAGGGAAGAAAATCGGCGATGGAGACGACGACCACAGTTTTGACTTTGGTTTTGACAACCGCCTTTTTTACCGTTTCAAAATTGAAATCAAAAGTTAAAAGAATCTTGGCGCCGGAGTCGTTCAACTGGTATTCCAGTTCCTCGGCGGTAAGCAATATACTAATACCGGTGAAGACGCAGCCTGCCTTCTGGATGCCGATGGCCGCGAAAAAAGAAGCGGGGACGTTGAGTAGATGGACCCCAACAACATCGCCCGGGCGGCACCCCTGACTGATCAGAAAATGGGCGAACTGGCTTGAGTAGGTATCGAATTCACGAAAGCTGATGCTGGTGCCCATGTAGTTGAGCGCCATTCTGTCAGGTACGCCGTCGAAGGCCTCCCGCATGGCCTCGGCGCAGGACATCTGCGGATAGTCGGTTATGGTCGACGGAACATACTTATCGTAAGACTTAAGCCATGGTTTGCTGGAGTATACATCATCCATTAATTCCTATCCTTTAATTTGTGAACCGATATTATGCCCCCGGCGTTACTGAAGAAATCAGTTTACCTCAATCCTTGCGATACATGGTTACGACCACGGCGCCGCCGAGGCCGATATTGTGCTGGAGTGCGATCCTTGCGCCTTCCACCTGGCGGACGCCGGCTTCCCCGCGGAGCTGCCAGACAAGTTCGGCGCACTGGGCAAGGCCCGTGGCGCCCAGTGGATGGCCCTTGGAAAGCAGACCTCCTGAAGGGTTGGTGACTACGCGACCACCGTAGGTATTATCGCCGTCTTCAATGAATTTCTCGGCTGTTCCCTCGGGAGTTAGTCCCAGTCCTTCATAGGTAATCAGTTCATTAGCGGTGAAACAATCGTGCAGTTCGACCAATTTCACATCTTCAGGTCCGATGCCAGACTCGTTGTATACAGCTTTGGCCGCCGCTACCGTCATGTCATAGCCGCAAATGCTCATGCAGCTTCTGTTTTCAAATGAACCGGAAAAATCCGTGATCATGGATTGAGCAGCGATATAAACCGGTTTACTGATTTTGTGTTTCTTGGCAAATTCATCGGAACAAACGATCGCCGCAGCGGCGCCACATGTCGGTGGACAGCACTGCAGGCGGGTCAACGGCGGGGCCTGCGGTGGCGAAGCCAACACTTCCTCCAATGTCACTAGATTCCTGAAGATAGCTCGCTCATTGTGCTCAGCGTGCTTTCTCGCCTTGACGGTGATTTTGGCAAAGGTTTCATTCTTGGTGCCGTATTTCTTCTGGTGCTCAAAACCCGCCCCGCCGAACAACATAGCTGCCATAGCGGCACCGGGTGTTTGCGGAACGATTTCAAATGTTTTTTCAAAGAACTTCTGCATAGGAATTGGACGATCATCGAAGACAATGCCCAAGGCACCCGGCTTCATCTGCTCGAAACCCAAGGCCAAAGCGCACTCAACCACGCCGGAAGCAACCGCCTGCCGGGCCAGGAAAAGGGCGTTTGATCCAGTGGAGCAGTTATTGTTCACGTTAAAGATGGGAATGCCCGTCATACCGACTTCATACAAAACCTTCTGGCCGGCGCAACTGTCCGCATATACCCAGCCGCAATAGGCCTGTTCGATCTCCTTGTATTCAATCCCGGCATCTTTAAAAACGTCCAGAAGCGCTTCCTTGCCCATTTCCGTATACGGCCGTAGGGCTTTGGGCGACGTAAATTTTGTCATACCGACACCTATAACATTAACTCTTCTCATTTTTTTTCCTCCCTTTTTAGTTTTTTAAACTGCGGCTGCAACTATACTTGCTTTTCTTTTATCGATCCAATGATCCACGACAGGGACTGCATATTACTATCGCAAAAACTTTTTTTCATAAATATTAAACCACCTTAATATTATTTTTTGGCTTGACTGATAAACTATCAAATATATTAAGTAGTTAACATCTTTCTCTCGTTTTCAGCAACACTTTACTTATATTTAAACCTATTTCTAGAAACAGATTGATGAGAAATCTTTAATTATTTCAAGATTTCTGCCTACATCCGCTATAACACAACAAGTGTTTTCGTTTTTCTTACGATACCATCAAACATCCCTGAGGAGAGATTACAAATCCGCATCCAAAAGATTTTCTTATTTAAGAAGCGGCATCATATATTCGAAAGATTCGGCTACGCTGCCCAGTGGTTTCGCCTCGTCCAGCCCCTTGATTACACTCCAGTTATCCTGGATCTCTTCCGGTTTGATCGGCCGTTTGCCGTCGCCTATGGTGATGCCCTTGGCACAAACAATGGCCGTACGACTGTACCAACCAGCCCCACAGTTGAAAATCATGCCGGAATCCTGATTGGCCTCGGAAGCGAGGAAAAGGACGATGGGCATGACATAATCCGGTTTCAATTTATTAAACAGTTCCGGCGGTAGCACGTCCTCGGTCAATCGGGAGGCGGCGACCGGGGCGATGGTATTCGTCTTGATGTTGTATTTGGCTCCTTCGATGTTCAGGACGTTCATGAGCCCCACCAGCCCCATCTTGGCGGCGCTGTAGTTGGCCTGGCCGAAGTTGCCGTAAAGGCCGGCGCCGGAAGTAGTGCAGACTATGCGACCGTACTGGTTCTCGCGCATCACGTTAAAAGCCGGTTTGGTTACGCAGTAGGCGCCACGGAGATGAACGCTGTTCAGCAGGTCCCACTCTTCTTCCGTCATCTTGGAAAAACTTTTATCGCGGAGAATTCCAGCATTGTTGATCAGGATATCGACCTTGCCGAAAGAATCAACAGCGGTCTTGACGATACCCTCTCCGCCGGCGACTGTTGCCACTGAATCATAGTTGGCAACGGCCTGGCCGCCCAGTGCCTTGATTTCATCGACGACCACATCGGCCGCGCTATGGCTGGCGCCGGAACCATCACGGGAACCGCCCAGATCGTTGACGACTACCTTGGCGCCTCTTTTGGCAAATTCCAACGCATAGGAACGACCTAAACCCGCTCCCGCTCCGGTCACAATTGCTACTCTTCCATCAAATCTGATTTCCGACATATTACCCTCCTTGAAATTTTGATTTTATTTCAATTCCGAATCAAAGCGCTATCTTTGTTGGCTTCGTCGTCGGCTCGATATCTTTTTCGCTTTGAAATCGGGATTTATCCGATAGTACACCAGCAATTGCGAAGGACTTATTTCCCTTCGTCATTTCTGGCAATAACGCCGTATTTTGTTCCTCCCGCTTCCGCACCGATTTTGTAGGCATAGTAGATACTGTGGGTATCCATCCGCAACGATACATTGACGAGGTGAGTAACTCCGGCGGTTTTAGTTTGATCGCTCACCCCAACACTGAAGGAATAAAAATGTTTCACGTGAAACATTACCCCTTCAGCCACTGGGCATATTTATACATTTTACCCAATGCCTTAACGGCTCGTTCCGGAGTAATAAAGTTTACTCCTTTATATTTGCAGCCATCGACATCGGTGACTGTCCGCGATTTATCATCATTGAGCAAATAAACTCCTATTATCGGTTTATTATATTTTTCCATTAATCTTACTGTTCGCTCGATAGACTGTCGTTCAAAATTTATCAGAGACTTCAAAGAATCTTCTACAAATTTACTGTCATAATTTTTGTTCACAGCGACAGTCGATTCCAGCACCGTTTTTATCATAATTATTCTTCCGATAATACCCATGTGGATTATGGCATCACATTCAGGCCATTGAAGAAGTTCTTCGAGAATTGTCATATATGTCTTGGTATTCATTTCCCCGACGACATCTATCGGATTAGCATGGCTCCAAAACGGTGGCAGCAATTTATTAATTCGAGAAATTACATCCTCTGATAATTTTGGCACCTCCAAACCATTTTCCACGCATAAATCTGAGGCAACAACACCCCAGCCCCCTCCCAAAGTCATAATGCCAACTTTTTTTCCTTTGGGCAGCGGCAAAGAGGAAAATGCCGCAGAAAGATCCAGCAAGTCCATGGGGTTTTCAACCTGTACGATACCTGCTTGCCGGCAGGCGGCCTTGAATACTTTTATATTAGAAGCCATCGCGCCCGTATGGCTGGCCGCCGCCTGGGCCCCTGCCTCTGTGCGCCCGCCTTTTAAGGCTATAATCGGTTTTTTTCTGCCAACACGTTTTGCCGCTTCAAAAAACCTTCGGCCGTTTTTAATGCTTTCTATATACAAAACAACTGTTTTAGTCAGCTCATCAACCTCAAATCCCTCCATAGCGTCTTCAATTGTTATCATTGCTTCATTGCCTGAACCGCTAAACGCGCGGATGCCAATGCCTTCTTTTTCGGCAAAAGCCAATAACTGCGTTCCCAAATTACCTGATTGAGTAACCAAAACTGTGCTTCCCGCCTTTGGTCTCACATGCGTTCCCATGCAATAAAGAGATATGTAGGGATTACATATTCCCATTGTGTTGGGGCCAAGAATAAAAATTCCCGCCTCCCTGGCTTTTTTTACCAGCTCATCTTCCAGGACTTTGCCTTTCGCGCCTGTTTCGGCAAAACCAGACGAGATAAGCAATACATTTTTTATTTTCTTTTTCTTCAGTTCAGGTATTAAGGCTAAAACTCTATTTGCGGGAATTGTAACAACAGCAAGGTCAACCGGATCGGGGATTTCGGTTACAGATTTAAAAACTTTTCTATCGGCAATTTCTTCTCCTTTGGGGTTTACCAAATAGATTTTCCCCTGGTATTTTCCGGCGAGAACATTAGTGAATATCAAATTCCCCCATTTGCTGATCTCTGCGGAAGCGCCAATAAATGCAATTGATTTGGGATAGAATAAACGTCCTATTGCCTTGGGCGCTATGGCAGCATGAGTTATTTTTTGATCGGGTACTTCCCCCAAAACTATAAGGGCGTCAACCGCTGTTACTTTGCCGTCGGCAGTAACTAATAATGGATTAATATCAATCTCTCTTATTTCCGGTATCTCTGTTCCAATTTTTGATAAACCCACGATTGTTTTAATCAACGCTTTTTTGTCCGCAGCTTTTTCCCCGCGAAACGCGCCGAGTAATTTCTGTGCATGCAACTCGTCAATCATTTTTCGCGCTTCGTTATCATCAAGAGGGGCTAGACGAAAAACAACATCACCTATAGCTTCGGTAAAAATTCCGCCTAATCCGAACATTACTGTAGCGCCAAATTGTTCATCATGGAAAAGACCGGCAACAAACTCTCTTTTGCCTTCCAACATCGGCTGGATTAAAAAACCCTCTAAATCACTTCCGGCTGCTTCCTTTATATATATAGCCGCAGAGCGAACATCTTCCTTATTTTTTAAGTTGAGCTTAACCAAACCTCTTTCTGTTTTATGTGTAAGACGAAATCCCAAACCTTTTAAAACAACAGGATAACCAATTTTTTTCGCTGCGATCTCTGTTTCCTCTATGGTTTTAACGGATTTTTCTTCTACTACCGGAATGCCATATTTTTTTAACACTTCCTTTGCTTCAGCTTCTGTTAATGCCGTTCGCTTTTGATACTTTGCTTTTTCAATGATTTCTAATTTTTCCAATTTTATCCTCTATACAACTGCGAATTTTTTATAATTATAAAATAAATAATTTTATACGTATTATATCAAATACTTAGATAGGAACAAGCTAATGTTCTACTTAATTCATCATTAACACGTGCTGCATCTTTAAACTTTTCCCGTTTACGAAACAAAAATATCATCGCAATTCCTTTTCACCCAGAGGCGCGACCACTTTCCAGAAAAAATCAAAGAACTGGTTTATAGTATCGGCAAGTTTCCATTTCATGCCGTGGTAATACCAGTTTTGTATGTGTCTGTGGGTTATCATTATATAAAGGTCAGCAAAATAATGATTTTCAATATCTGAGATAACCGCACCTCTTTTTTTTGCCTTTTCAATTATCCCGTTTAATATATCTATTTCAGTTTCTCTTTTATAAGATTTGTTCGCCATAAAACTTTTCAATGGAACCGTTATAAAAGTGTTAATCGCAAGATCGGGATTATTATCGAAGAAATTCATCGTTACCCAGAACAACTTTCTGAACATCTCGCGTATATCCTCGATTCCCGCAAGATGCATCCTCAATAATGATGCCAGATCATGCACTTTTTCATCAATGATGGAAAAAAGAAGATCTTCCTTTGATGAAAAATATTTGTATATGGTCCCCGTGCTGATTCCACTTTCTTTTGATATATCGCGTATATTGACCGCGTGGAAATCTTTCATGGAAAATTGTCGCAACACCACCGGATACAGGCGTTCTTTTATTTTTTCAGGGATTACGGGTTTTTCTGTGATCATAATATCCTTAATTTTCATGTTTTACTTGCAAGTAGAATATGAAACGTTGTTTCAATTGTCAAGATAAAAATGAAACATTGTTTTAATGAAATTCGGACAGAAGGTGATTAGAAGGCTTTTTTCGAACATCTGGAATTCTTGCTGGTCAGGTCAAGGATGCCGCTGAAAGATCATATCCCCATTAACCAGAAATACGCCGCTGTTTATCTTCAGCTCCAATTTTCTCCTTGACGAAATCGTCTTGCACTAATACATCTACTAAATAAAATATTTAAGGAAGCACTATGGCTAAAGATGAAATCAAACAAATTATGATTAACGACCATTTGGTCGGCATCGTTGGCTTGGATGATTTAATAAAAAAAACCGCTGAAACACATCGGGACAAGAACGACAAAGACATCAAAAATATTTTGCTCAGTGAAATTGCTCTCAATAATTACGTGCCTCCCGCAGCACAAGACGCTTACGGGCACGCGCTTTTACGCGAATTTAAGATTGCTCAAGGTTTACTCGTTGCTGAGGAACCCAGCCACGGACTGAACATAGCAGTTTTGGGTATGAGTTGCGCACGTTGCAGTCAGTTGGAGGATGATGTCCGTGATTTATTATCGGAAATGAAAATTGCCGCTAATTTGCACCACATTACCGACTTAAAAGAAATAGCGCATTATGGATTGTTAGGCTCTCCGGCCCTGGTGATAAATAATAAAGTCTTGTCGGTGGGCGAAGTGCCTCCGAAAAGTAAAATCCGCCAATGGATAATTGAGGCCTATAATCCACCGGACAAATAATAGTGGAGCCCCCTCCGACAGGAGCTGGAGGCTCCTTATAATAATGAGACCCAAGCTTCAGAAACAAAGTGCATAACCTGAAGGTCATCTGCGACTGAAGCTTGCAGGTCGAATTATCCCGTGAAGAAGAGGATAACGCGACCTCCCGCGGGTTATAGCGCTTTCCTCCCCCGGCTGGAGCACGAGGATTCCAAAACGCGGGATTTAAATATTCGGCACAATTTAAAAATGATTTCAAATAATGTCTCGTCAAAACTTTATCCGGCTTTTCGTGAAGGCCTCATTATCCTGATAGTTGCTTTATTTATTGCCGTTATTTCTAACTTGCTCAGGTTTAATAATATTCCTTTGTTCGGTTTCTCCTCTGCGGCTTTAATTAAGGAACAACAAGCAAAAATCCCTTCAATAACTCTTTCCGAAGCTTACGATCTGTATCTGAAAAATAAAGTCATCTTTATTGACGCCCGCGATCCTTTTAGTTTTGAAGAAAGCCATATCGCCGGAGCGATCAACATTTATCCTGATGAAGCTTCGTTTCATGCAGCCAGACTGAAAATTAAAGTCGATCAGGGTTTCAGTTTTATAACATACTGCGATGGCCAGCAATGTCCCTTGAGCAAAGAAACAGCTTACGCGCTGATACTGCGCGGTATTCCCACCGTTAAAATTTTGGTAAACGGATGGAGTATCTGGCTAAAGTCTGGTTATCCCGTCTCTAAAGGAAAGAAATGAAATTAAGAAACATCCCTCGTCCTTTTATTCCTCTGCTTTCTCTAATTTGCCGATTAGCTTTGGCAATCATTTTCTTTTATGCCGGTATAGAAAAAATTATCAATCCGAGTGATTTTGCCGTAGCCATTTATAACTACCAACTGCTTCCTGACTTTGCCGTCAACTTATCGGCCATATTTTTACCATGGTTGGAAATACTCATAGCGACAAGTCTCGTCAGCGGCATTTTTAAGCGAGGGGCCTCTATGATTTCCGCCCTGCTTTTTCTGACGTTCGCCACAGCATTAACGATCAACTTAGTGCGAGGCTTAGATATTTCCTGTGGCTGTTTTGGAGCGTCTTCGGGGAATATTAGCTGGTTTTATCTTGCGCGCGACCTTTCACTTTTTTGCATGTCTGTTTTTATTCTGATTTACGACCGCGGTTGGCGTTATTTTTTTGTTTAGCTCTACCGAAAATGTCACTTCTGGCAATCGGGACAAAAAAATGTACTGCGTCCGCCTTGCTTGATCCGGCAAATTGTGCCGCCGCAAATTGAACAACGCTTTCCTTCCCGTCCATAGGCTTTTAATTCATGCTGGTTTTCGCCTTTACAGCCATACAAATCGCGCCAATCGGAAATAGATGTGCCTCTTTTTTTAATCGCTGTCTTTAATACGACCTTGGCCTGACGAAATACTTTTTTCCAGTCATCTTTCGTTAAAGTCGCCGCTACTCGTTCGGGATGAATACCGGTTCGGTGTAAAATCTCACACGCGTAAATGTTGCCTATGCCCGCCACGGCTCTTTGATCCATAATCAGCGATTTAACTTTTGTCCTGCGGCTTCCATGGTTTTTCAGGAAAGCTTTAAGATCAAATGCTTTAAAAATGTCCTTGGCGGATTCGCTTTCCGCATTCTTTAATATTTTGATCGTCGCAAAACGGCGCGGATCAATAAGAAAAATATTACCAGCGGCAAAAGTCATTCTCCAGCGGCTATGTTTCGGCCTTGTTGAATCCTCCTGCCAAAAAAGCCTTCCCGTCATGCGCAGATGGATTAATACGAAATTACCATCATCGAGAAGAATGGCTACCGTTTTACCCCTGCGCTCAACCGCCGTGACTATTCTTCCTTTAAGATTTTTGATGCCTGCCAGTTTATCGTCGTAAACTTCGGTGGCTAATATTTTCCCGCTGCAAATCTTTTCTTGCAGTTGGCGGCTTAGAGTTTCTACTTCGGGCAATTCAGGCAATTCTTCTCTCCATGTTTATCAGGACATTTTTATCTTCCGTTTCTACTGTTACTAAAAATAATTTTTTTTGCCTACTTCTTTTTTCTGTTTGATAAACCCGCCCCTATCTTTAACCAAACACGATCAGTTTGCCAAAAGATCTCCCATTAAACATAATTTCGCATCGCCAGACCTTTCCATCCATTTTTCCAAAAGGATTTTCTTTTCCCATGGAACCATCCCACGCCTCTATCGGCCGCTTCCATCATTCTCTGACGTATATTCCACGGGCATTAGCGCAACATGGAAGGTTTCATATTGTACCCGATCAAATAATCAAATTTGCACATTAGGCCGTCAAATAAAGCTGAGAAAGTTCGAGAATATTATTTTTAAGGAAGATTCCGTTAAAAAATATTTTATTTTTTTATGACAAAAATAAAAAAAAGTGTTGACAAATATTTCTGTATGAGTACATTCGAATTATAAGAGTTTGTAATTTTTTAGTACAACATAATTTCACGGGAGGGAGACCTCCAAGAGGAGGAACAAAATGGAAAACGAGACCATGTTTAATGAGGAGGAGGAACCTCCTGGTCCGTCGACCGGTCTTGTTAATGCTAAAAATAATGTAAGTGACTTTTTGTTATTCAAAGAAGATATTTCCCTTTACCCGATTAAACAAAAGTCAGATAGCGTTTTATTTCCTTTTAAAGATTCAGCCCGCTCCCGCATTTTCCGAACACGAAATTATCCCGAAATTACCCGCCTAGAGTGGTTTGATTGGCATTGGCAGTTGCGTAACGCCATCAGAGATGTTGACACCTTGTCTCAAATACTTAATCTCTCGGATAATGAACGTCAGGCGATGATGCATCACTCGGGAGCGTTGCCTGTTTCCATTACGCCTTATTATGCCAGCCTGCTCGACCCTGATGATCCTTCAGATCCTCTGCGCCGCTGTGTTGTGCCCGTTGTAGATGAATGTTTGCATACCGCAGGCGAAGAAGAAGATCCGCTGTGCGAAGATGTCGATTCTCCGGTGCCGGGCATTATTCATCGCTATCCCGATCGCGTGCTATTTTTGGTGACCGACCACTGTTCGACATATTGCCGCTACTGCACACGTTCCCGAATTATCGAACGCAGCAATCAGCATCTTGTCGACTTCGAAAAATGGGAGAAGGCTATAGAATATATTGCCGGCAATAAAAACGTCCGGGACGTACTGCTTTCCGGCGGCGATCCTTTAACCTTGTCCGATGAAAAGCTGGATTGGCTGTTAATGCGGCTGCACAAGATTCGTCATATCGAAATTATACGAATCGGCACCAAAGTGCCTGTTGTTTTGCCCCAGAGAATAACACCGGCTCTAACAGCCATGCTGAAAAAATATCATCCTTTATGGATGAGCATTCATATAACCCATCCGAAAGAACTGACGCCGGAGATGAGCGCCGCCTGCATTCGTCTGGCCGACGCCGGCATTCCGTTGGGAAGCCAGACTGTACTGCTTGCCGACATCAATGATGATGTTGTCACCATGATGAGATTGGTGCATGGACAATTGCAAATCAGAGTTCGTCCTTACTATCTATATCAGTGCGACCCAATTCCCGGCTCTTCTCATTTCCGAACCCCTATTAGCAAGGGACTGGAAATTATACAGGGTATGCGCGGTTACACAACCGGTTATGCCGTGCCCACTTATGTTGTCGATGCGCCAGGAGGCGGCGGCAAAATTCCTTTGCTTCCCGAATATGCCATCGGATGGGAAAATGGCGCTTTGCTGCTGCGCAATTACGAAGGTAATATTTTCCGCTACCCCGACAACCACGCACAATCGAAGGATATACATTAAACTGGCAGAAATTTATTGCAGGGGGTAGATAATTTAACCGTGAGTCGCGTCGGTAAAAAATTGAAAATTGGCATAACCTATGATTTACGCGACGATTATTTGAAAGAAGGATATGGTCTCGAAGAAACGGCTGAATTCGATCTTCTCGATACAATCGAAGCTATTGAAAAGGTGATTTTAGATAACGGCTTTCAAGCTGATCGAATTGGCAACGTAAAAGCGTTGACTCGCCGGCTTGCAGCTGACAACCGCTGGGATCTTGTTTTTAATATTACTGAAGGCATGTATGGTTTCGGCCGCGAAGCGCAAGTTCCCGCTCTGTTGGACGCATATAACATCCCCTATACTTTTTCCGATCCCCTCGGTCACGCCATCTCTCTCCACAAGGGAATAACCAAACATGTTCTCCGCGATTTAGGAATACCCACGCCTGATTTTGTCGTAGTTAACAGTGATGCGGAAATTGACAAAGTTAATCTTCCTTTTCCTCTTTTTGCCAAACCGGTAGCGGAAGGAACGAGCAAGGGCATAACGGCGCTGTCAAAAATAACCAATCGTGAAGAATTGTATCGGAGCTGCAAACAAATTTTACAGACCTTTAAACAGCCTGCGCTGATCGAAACATATCTTCCCGGCCGCGAGTTTACCGTCGGCATATTAGGCACCGGAAAAGATGCTAAAGTACTGGGAGTAATAGAAGTTATTTTAAAGCCAACCGCGGAACAAAATGCTTATTCCTATGAAAACAAGGAACATTATGAAAATCTCGTCCAATACGTGTTGGTTGATGATGACGAAGCCAAGCAAGCCAGAGAAATTTCCCTTAAAGCCTGGCGTTATTTGGATTTAAACGATGCCGGACGTGTGGATTTGCGCTCTGATGCCCATGGAGCGCCGCATTTCATGGAAGTTAATTCTCTTGCCGGGCTAAACCCTAAGCGCTCGGATTTGCCCATTCTCTGCGATCTGCTGGGCATGAGCTATCATGTATTAATCAGCTCAATTATCGAATCGGCCCTGCGGCGCGCTGATATAAACCATAAAATACTACACTAAGACGGTTAAATTTCGGCAAAAATTAATGATTAAAAAAGTTGTAATTTTACACAGTGATATTTCGCCGGATGCCGCAGAGGATGAACTTGATTGTCTCCAGCAAGCGGATGCAATCTCCCAAGCTTTGCGCCATCTGAATTACAAACCCATTCTTTTGCCTTTTGGCCTTGATCTAAATCAGACAATAACAAGGTTGAAATCCTTAAAACCGTTGGCCGTTTTCAATATTGTGGAAACTTTAGCCTCCAGGGGCAGTTTGATTTATTTTGCTCCCGCCATTCTCGATACTCTGCGGATTCCTTATACCGGCTGCGGTACGCAAGCCGTGTTTCAAACATCGAATAAACTTCTGGCCAAAAAAATCATGCGCCATGCCGACATTTCCACTCCGGATTGGATAGAACATGATGGTTTCTGTTCCCAAAAAGATAATGCCAAGACATATTTAATCAAGTCTTCCTGGGAACACGCTTCTATCGGTCTTGATGAGAACTCGATTATTGGTTATACAAGTAAAGCAAAAATCTTAAAGGAAATGAAACGCCGCAAAGAAAAACTTGGCGGTTCCTGTTATGCCGAAGACTATATTGACGGCCGTGAATTTAACGTAGCCCTCATATCCGGTAAAAAAGGCGTTAAGGTATTGCCGATAGCGGAAATGTTATTTATGGATTATGCTCCGGACAAACTAAAAATAGTTGACTACAAAGCCAAATGGGACGCGGATTCTTTTGAGTACAATAATACGATACGAAACTTTGATTTCTATGAAAACGATGCTAATCTAATATCGGCTTTGCGAGAAATTGCTTTGCGCTGCTGGGATGTTTTCTCTTTGCGCGGTTACGCGCGCATTGATTTTCGTGTTGACAATAACGGCAAGCCGTGGGTGCTGGAAATAAATTCCAATCCCTGTTTATCGCCTGACGCCGGTTTTGCCGCCGCGCTTCAACAGGCAAAAATTAAATATCATGAAGCTATCGGTTTTATTATCGATAACGCAATGAAATAAATTTAAGGAGCATTTAATATTTTGTTAAAAACCATTGTATTGCTTTTCTTTTCCAACTTATTCATGACGTTCGCCTGGTACGGTCATTTGAAAAACTTCAACAGCAAACCTTTGGTGTTTGTGATATTATTCAGTTGGGGCATCGCTTTTTTTGAATACGCTTTACAAGTGCCAGCCAATAGAATCGGCTTTCAATATTATAGCTTGGGCCAGCTAAAAATTATTCAGGAAGTTATCACAATGATTGTTTTTGCCGGCTTTGTCCTTATTTATATGAAGCAACCCTTAACGCTGGACTATCTTTGGGCGGGATTGTGTCTTATTGGCTCAGTATATTTTATGTTTCGCAATGTGCTACCGCAAGTTTGAGGTACTACTATGACCGCAAACACACTAATTTACCGTCAGCAGATCATGGCAGCAGACCCGCATGCAATCTCCAGAATTGTGAGATCGAGCGGATTTTTTTCTACCGAAGAAATTGCTTTAGCCAGAGAATTAGCCGAGGAAAAACTTGATCAAGGCAATGCCAGTTCATACCAGTTTTTATTTGCCGAAGATAAGCAGGTTGTTCATGGATATACCTGCTTTGGCCTTATCCCGGCAACTTCCGGCAGCTATGATCTCTACTGGATTGCTGTCGATGAACAATCCAGAGGTATAGGCTTGGGTAAAGACTTAATGAAGAGAACAGAAAAAATTATTTACGATCTAGGCGGCAAACGAATTTACGTGGAGACATCTTCCCGTGATCAATATCAACCAACCCATGGTTTTTATGAGAGCTGCGGTTATCAAAAAGAAGCTGTCTTAAAGGATTATTATATGGAAGGTGACAGTAAAATTATATACGTCAAAACTCTTTAATAACATGCGGTAAGCCCTCAAAGCGGGGATATCATGCTTTTAAACAGCTTGCATTTTTTCTCATAATTCGCTAGAGGACTGCCTGAATTTACTAACTTTTTGTAAGCTATAAAGGAAAGAAGGAGGATTTATTGATGCGCTTGTTTCCTAAAACAGATAATTTTTTTGAACTTTTTGAAGAGCTGGCCGACAAAATTGAAGAGGGTGGTAAGCTTTTTCTGGAGATGGCTCAAACTCGAAATTTTTCTGAGGAGAGAGTCGCCAAGCTCAAGGAAATTGAACACGAAGCGGACGGTATTACCCATAAAACATATGAAAAAATGCACAAAACTTTCCTCACTCCTATTGACCGTGAAGATATCTACGCCCTTGTCAATAAAATGGATAGCATTATGGATGTCATTGAAGCCACTGCCGTCCGCGTTCATCTTTATAAAGTCAAAAAGCCGGCGGATGAAATAATCAAGCAAGCGCAAATATTGAGTGACGCGATAAAAAAAGTCAAAAGCATTGTTCAGGCAATGCGCAACATGAAAAACTCCGAAATGATTCTAGCCGGTTGTGTGGAAATCAACACACTGGAAAATGCCGGCGATATTGTCTTAAGAACTATCATGGCCAATCTTTTTGAAAACGAAAAAGACGCGATCGAACTTATAAAATGGAAAGATATTTTTCAACTCCTTGAAGAAGCAATTGATGTTTGTGAAGATGTTTCCAATATCGTGGAAGGAATTGTCCTGAAACATGCTTGATTCAATGGCGTTTGTCATTTTTCTTGTTATTGTCGCGCTGGTTTTTGATTTCCTCAACGGCTTTCACGATTCTTCTAATTCTATTTCCACTATTGTTTCCACAAGAGTGCTCTCTCCAAAACAAGCGGTTCTCTGGGCGGCATTTTTTAATTTTGTCGCCGCATTTTTTATTGGAACACAGGTCGCTCACACTATCGGTCGCGGCATCATCTATCTTGATGTTGTTGATAATTTAGTCATTCTTTCCGCCCTCAGCGGTGCCATCATTTGGAATATTCTTACATGGTATTATGCACTTCCCAGTAGTTCTTCCCATGCCTTAATTGGCGGTCTTATCGGAGCTGGCATTGCCAAAGCGGGCACCAGCACGCTCGTCTGGTCAGGCATAATAAAGACTACCGCGTTCATTGTTCTTTCACCGGCCATAGGCATGTTTTTAGGCTTTTTTTTTATGGTACTTTCTCTCAATCTAAACCGCAATTCCAATATGGCTCGTTCTGATAAGCTTTATCGAAAATTACAGTTTGTTTCTTCGGCGATCTATTCACTCGGACATGGAATGAATGACGCGCAAAAAACAATCGGAATAATTGCGATAGTCCTTTATAGCAAAGGACTGATTAATTCCAGTTTCAACATTCCCTATTGGATTATTATCATGTGCTACACTACCATCGCAATGGGAACGATGTTTGGCGGCTGGCGCATCGTTAAAACAATGGGCACTAAAATTACAAAACTGCGTCCCATTGGCGGCTTTAGCGCCGAAGCCGGGGCTGCCTGCGCCATTATTGGCGCATCCGTTTTTGGAATACCCGTCAGCACGACTCACACGATAACCGGCGCTATTGTCGGTGTCGGCGCCACTAAAAGACTTTCCGCCGTGCGCTGGGGTGTTGCCGGAAACATTATCTGGGCGTGGATTTTAACTATTCCCATTTCAGCCATTATCTCCGCGACTACTTATCTTGCCTCAAAATACTTTTTCTTTTAACGTTTTAGATTCACCTGTCAGTTCTCCGGACAGAAAATAACATTGATAAATTTTATTTTTTACCGTAAATTTGTTCCTTAGGTACATGTTATTTCCATAAGCACATTTCAAGGAGAGCCTCATGTCGACAAAGTTATTGCCTTTTACGAAAAATCAAATTGAAAAAATCATAAAAAAATATCCGACGCCTTTTCACCTTTATGACGAAAAAGCTATTCGGGAAAACGCCCGCGCTTTTAAAAACTCTTTTGCCTGGAATGAAGACTTTAAAGAATTCTTTGCCGTCAAAGCCGCGCCTAATCCCTACCTGATGAAAATCCTGCACAAAGAAGGTTTTGGTGCGGATTGCAGTTCACTGCCGGAACTCATGCTTGCAGATAAAGTAGGAATCGTCGGAGAGCATATCATGTTCTCTTCCAATAATACACCGGCGAACGAATATGTAAAAGCCAAAGAGCTTGGCGCAATAATAAATCTTGACGATATAAGCCACATTCCTTTTTTAGAGAAACATTGCGGAATACCTGAAGTGATTTCTTTCAGGTATAATCCGGGGCATTTGCGCAAAGGAAATCCAATAATCGGAGATCCGGTGGAATCCAAGTATGGTTTTACCCGCTCTCAGATATTTGAGGGCTTTAAAATCGCACGGAAAAAAGGCGCAAAAAGATTCGGCCTGCATTCTTTTGTAATCTCTAACGAATTGAACAGAGAAAGTTATGTTGAAACAGCGCGGATGCTTTTTAAATTGGCCGTGGATTTAAAAAAAGAGATCGATATAAGGTTAGAATTCGTTAACCTGAGCGGCGGAATAGGAATACCTTATCGGCCTGAACAATCTGCTGTCGACCTTATAGCTTTGGGCAAGGAGATAGAGCGGGAATACAAGGGGATCATCATAGCCAACGATCTTCATCCAATAAAACTTTTTACGGAATGCGGTCGCTATATCACCGGCCCATACGGCTATCTTGTATCAACCGTGCTGCATAAAAAAGATATATATAAGCAGTATATCGGACTTGACGCGAGCATGGCCAATCTTATGCGTCCCGCTCTTTACGGTGCCTATCATCATATAACAGTTATGGGGAAGGAGGATTTGCCGCTCGATCATGTTTACGATGTGACAGGGTCGCTGTGCGAGAATAACGATAAGTTCGCGATAGACAGAAAGCTGCCGAAAATCGATGTAGGGGATATAATCGTTATTCACGATACCGGTGCTCACGGTCATGCCATGGGCTTTAATTATAACGGCAAACTCCGTTCGGCAGAGTTGCTGTTAAGAGAAAATGGTGAGGTTGTGCAAATCCGCCGCGCCGAAACAGTAAAAGACTACTTCGCTACTTTAGATTTCAACGGCTTGACCAGATTTAAAGTATAAGCACAATTTTGAAGCTGCGGAAGGGCAAAGCACCGTTGTATACAGGATACAATAAACATTGTTAGGCTTTCGATGCTGTAATCATTTCCGGGGTATTTAAATGGCTAATCGTTCTACCCGCATCACAGAAGGCTCAGATAAGCATAACAAGCTGAACCGCAACACCATCGAACTCATCACTACCCTGGTCTCAGATTTTGAGTATTTGGTGAAACGCATGCTTGCCTCTGCCAAACGTGGGCATGTCAGTATCACAGATGCATCACACGCGCGCAACCTTATCCGAACACTCTTCGCCTTGGTAGAAGGAACAATCTTTATTATGAAGATCGAAGCTTTGTTTACGGCCGAGGAGCAAGGGTCCGAACTTTCCTTTCAGGAGTCCATGCTGGTCTTGGAGCGTCGTCAAGACTTAAATGATCGGGGTGAAGTTATAGACAGGCCAGCAAACATTCCCGTAGAACGCAATATTCGATTTGCATTTCGAATCTGTGCTCAAGTGTTTAAATGCTCAAATACTCTTGATACCAACAGCGATTGGTGGCATGCCCTGCAACGAAGTAGACGCGTACGCGATCGGTTAATGCATCCCCGTTTTCCAGATGACCTCGATGTGGGACCTAAAGAGATAATTGATGCTGTTGCTGCACAGCGAGGATTTATGAAAGCGACTCTGGATTTGTTACGATTGCAACCAAAAGAGATTTGAAAAAGGCCGAACAGCGGCTCGCGGTGGACTCCCACTATTACATACGTTGCACAATCATTTCAAAAGCGAATCGTCAATTAACTTCCAAACCGGAAAATGTTACTAAATAATGGTAATCAATAAGTTACGTTTGACAACTTTCTTCATAAAAATATCTACAAGAAATCTTGCTATCTTCTGATTAGTTATGATAGACATTTCCCGGTAGTAACCTTGTATAAATATTTTTAATTTAAAGAAGAATACAAATCGTGAATACAAAAACAAATAATGCCATAGGCGTGTTCGATTCCGGTATTGGCGGCCTGACGGTCGTCCGTTCTCTGATGGAACGTCTGCCTTTTGAAAACATCATTTATTTCGGTGATACCGCGCGCGTACCTTACGGCATTAAATCGGTGGAAACCATCAATCGCTACGCGGCGCAAATTACCGAATTTCTTATTAAGAAAGATGTAAAGCTATTGATTGTCGCCTGCAACACCATGGCGGCAGTCGCCCATCAATCGATAATTGATTTATCCCCGGTGCCTGTGCTGGAAGTAATTGACGCCAGCGCCCGCATTGCCACTAAAAGTACCCGTACAAAATCAATCGGAGTAATAGGAACACCGGCAACCATCAACAGTAACGCTTACACTCGGGCTATCCACCTTTTGGATAAAGAAGCGAAGGTTTTTTCGCAGGCCTGTCCTCTTTTTGTGCCGCTGGTGGAAGAAGGATGGTTCGATCATCCAGCAACAAAGCTTATCGTTCAGGAATATTTAAAACCGGTTATCGCTGAACAAATTGACACGCTGGTTCTGGGCTGCACACATTATCCTCTTTTAAAACCATTACTGCAGGATATTCTGGGGCCGGAAGTCACGCTTATTGACTCGGCGGAAGCAATGGCCGATATCGCCGCTGATTTGATCAATAAACAAAACATGGGCAATCAAAATTGCTTGCCGCCGGATTATGTTTTTTATGTAAGCGATCTGCCCTATCGCTTTCAAACGATTGGCGAACGTTTTCTGGGACGCACGCTTGGTCGTGTTGAGTTGGTGAGCCTTTAAACAATTTGTGATTCCCGGCTTATTTTCAGGGGTGGTGTTACCCCTTAATTTTAAAAATAATGCCTTACAAACCTTTTTAAGCGGTATCTTTTTTTGACAAAATTACATAAAATGCGACATTGTCGTTGAAAACGAAAGGTCATGAACACTAAATAACATTATGAAAATTCTTCTTGCCGGCTACAATTTGGATTATGATCTAATCCGCACGCTAAAAGATAAAAGCGGGCTGCAACAGGACTTAACGCCCGAAACTATTTCGGCGGCCTACGCTCGCATCAGCCGCAGCCCAAAGCCGGTCAATGAATTGCGTGAAATTTCTCGCAAGGAAGTGGACAAAGCGCGACAATCCAACCGCAACATCGTTTTTGAAATGGGGCACAGTTCCGTTGCCGAACATGCCGTGTTTAATATTGATGTGATCGGCGTATCCCGACTGCTCGTCGAAGAAATTGAAAAATTCCGCCTGTGTTCTTTTATGGAAAAATCACAACGCTATGTTCTTTTCAACAAGGATTTTGTTGTTCCTGAAGAAATCAAGCAGGCAAACCTGACCGATTTATTTACTGAAACCGTCCAGATGCAAAACGACTATTATCACGCACTCTACGAAAAATTAAGACCGTATATCTTTGACAAACATAAAACACTGGCGGAAAACCCGGCAAACAAATCGCTTCTGGAAGGCTGGGCCAAAGAAGATGCCCGCTATGTAATATCACTGGCAACTGAAACGCAACTGGGCATGACAATTAACGCCCGCAACCTGGAACTCATGCTGCGGCGGCTGGCCGCGCTGCCTTCTGCTGAAGCGCAGGGATACAGTAAAAAACTATTCGCGGCGACAAAGGACATCGCGCCTTCTCTTATCCGCTATACCCAGGCTACGGATTATGACAAATTTACCAGACAAAATCTGCGCAGCCTGGCTTCCGTTTTATTACAAACAAATTCATCCGGTTATAAAAAAATATCTGCAGCACAACTGATTTCTTTCTCTCCCGCCGCCGATAACCGGATTGCTGCCGCTTTGTTGTTTTCTTCGTCCGACATAAATTATTCTCAGTGCCTAAAAATGGTGGGCAAAATGACTCCTAGGAGGAAAAGGGCTTTTTTCAAAACCGCTTTTGAAAATTTACAGGCGCACGATGCCGTACTGCGGGAATTGGAAAATGTTGATCTGCAATTCGAGTTAATATTGAGTGCCAGTTGCTTCGCTCAATTAAAAAGGCACCGTATGTCCACAATAATCGCTCAAGAATATGACCCGCAATTGGGAGTAACTATCCCCCCCGCTGTACGCGAAATCGGCCAGCAAAAGAATTTTATGGAAATTATGCGCCATACAAAAAACGCTTATGAGCAAATTAAGACAAAATCGCCGCTTGCCGCCGGATATGTGCTGACCAATGCCCACCGTAAAAGAGTTTTGATGAAATTTAACGTCCGTGAATTATATCATCTGGCGCGTTTGCGCGCCGACGCGCACGCCCAATGGGATATTCGCGATCTAACGGAAAAAATGCTCAAACTTGCCAAAAAAGTTATGCCCCTTACGCTGATAATGGCTTGTGGCAAGGATAATTTTCCACAACTCTTTAAAAAAACTTTTCCCGGTAAGTGATTGGCCACACTGATAATTACTAAATGAAAATAGCCGCTAATAAAAAACACCTTTACATTCTCCTTCTCGCCACCACCCTAAGTTCGTTTCTCACACCTTTTATGGGATCGGCAGTCAACGTAGCATTGCCCATTATGGCCAAAGAGCTGTCCATGACCGCCTTGTCTTTAAGCTGGGTGGCGACATCATTTATTTTGGCTGCCGCGATAACTCTCGTTCCTTTGGGACGGCTGGCCGATATTTATGGCCGCAAAAAAATCTTTCTTTATGGAGCGATAATTTTTACCGCAGCCTCTGGACTTTGCGCGTGGTCCCCGACACAAACTTTTTTAATTGCAGTGCGCGTGATACAGGGGATTGGCGGCGCAATGATCTTCAGCACCGGCACTGCTATGCTGGTTTCAGCTTACCCACCGGATGAAAGAGGTAAAATATTAGGAATCAATACAGCAGCCATTTATATCGGACTAACCATTGGTCCTTTTATCGGCGGATTGCTGACACAACATTTAGGATGGAGATACATTTTTCTTTTTACGGCTGTTCTAGGCATAATTATTATACTAATTGTTGCCGCTATGATTAAAGAAGAATGGTCGGGAACCAACGGCGAAGGTTTTGACTTTGCCGGCTCCCTGCTTTATGCGGCCGCTCTTTTTGCCATTATGTATGGATTCTCCTTACTGCCCTCATGGAGGGCGGGATTGTTAATCGGTCTGGGCGTACTTTGCCTGGTTTTCTTTGTTTTTCAGCAGTTAAAACGGCCTTTTCCTTTATTGAATATTCATTTGTTTTTGGATAACAAAGTTTTTGCTTTTTCCAATTTAGCGGCTCTGATCAATTACTGCGCCACTTTCGCAGTTACATTTTTACTTAGTCTTTATTTGCAGCATATTAAAATGTTGACGCCATCTCAGACAGGCATCATTCTTGTTGCCGCGCCTTTTGTGCAGGCGCTTTTTTCACCCTTGGCCGGAAGACTTTCCGACCGCTTTGAGCCGCAGATTATCGCTTCCATCGGCATGGCCCTGAATGTAATCGGGCTTATCCCGTTAATTTTTATCCATAACGATACAAGCATCCATTACATTATATTTTGCCTTATTTTACTCGGACTCGGTTTTGCGCTATTTTCCTCACCCAATGTTAACGCCACAATGAGTGCTGTGGAAAATAAATTTTACGGCGTTGCTTCGGCCACGCTGGGCACAATGCGGCTTACCGGTCAAATGTTCAGCATGGGCATTACGATGTTAGTTTTTGCCGTTATTTTAGGAAACCATCCAATTTCGGAAGCTAACAATCCTCTCCTTTTAAAAAGCACCCAATTTATTTTCGCCTTTCTGGCCATTATTTGCTGCGGAGGCATTTTCGTGTCTCTGGCGCGGGGCAAAGTACATTAATCCTACCGGAGGTGGCTCCACTGAAAATAAATGTCATTAGTTTCGTAATCGGGCTTACTGCCGGGATCTTTGGCGGCCTTGCCGGCCTTGGCGGTGGGCTGATTATGATTCCCTTGATGGTCGGTGTGTTGAAGTTGAGTCAACACAAGGCACATGGCACCAGTTTAGTGGCTCTGGTTTTTACAGGAATCAGCGGAGCAATAACCTACGCCTTGAATGGCGCGATTGATATTACTGCCGCTGTTCTTTTAGCTCTAACTGCAGTATTCACCGCACCATTAGGTGCTCGCTACGCGCATGTCCTTGCGGAATGGAAGTTGAAAAAGACTTTTGGCGCATTTTTGATTTTTTGCTCTGCGCTTTTACTTTTAAAACCATATCTGGCCGACATCATCGGTACCGTCCCCGGCTACGCAAAGATAATAGTATTTTTGATAACAGGAGCTTTTACCGGATTTCTTTCAGGACTAATGGGAGTTGGCGGAGGAACGTTAATGGTTCCCGTCATGGTTCTTCTGGCCGGTTTTACTCAGCATGTAGCGCAAGGGACATCGCTTTTAGTCATGGTGCCCACAGGTGCCATAGGCGCATTCACCCATTGGAAGATGGGAAATGTTGCGGTAGGAATTATTTATGGTCTTATCCCCGGAATTATTTTAGGTACATATCTGGGTGGAAATCTCGCCTATTTGTTTTCCGATAACATATTGCGCTCAATATTTGTGGCTGTAATAATCTGGATGGGAGTTCGTTATATTAAAACCAGTGCGCCTGAATAAAATGAATATGGATAAAAATGAAAAAACCGGATATTTTCGGCTTTATATTTTTATTAATTCAAAATCTTATACCATTTCTAAATCGAAGATGATATTGAGGCGACGAGGCGTATTAGTTATACGTTGAGGAAGCCGACANNCAACGACGCCAACAAAAATAGCGCTTTGATCGGAAGCGCTTTCTCTTAAAGAAAGCGCATAATAAATAGAACCTACCTTGCCGAGAATTTTCGCCAGTATGGCGAAAACTTCCTTTAGAATTGGTATCACGCAAGAAATTTTGTCTGAACTCCTCTAAGAATTTCTTCTGTTTCCCTGACCATGACCTGCACCATATCGTTGACCTTGGGCATGTCATTGATCCGCTGTGCCGCTTCACCGGCAGCCATAAGGGCTTTTTCCTTGTCGCCCTCGTAAACAGCCTTGATGGATTCAATCTCGTACTGGATCAGGGACAGATCAATAGTGGTAAAATCATCGGGAACTCCCAGAAAAACACCGGGCGACTTCTGCAGCGTGTTTTTGGCGTGCTCATCACTGCGGGGGGTCTTCAACCAGCGGGCAGGTCCGACAAAGCCGCGGGCTACGAGGGTTCCCCTGTCTCCGGCAGCCACAACGCCTTCTTTCCAAATCTGATGGAAATCACTCTCCTGTGTTGCCAGAAAACGGGTTCCCATCTGCACGCCATCGGCGCCCATAACCAGCGCCGCCGCGATTGTCTTGCCGTCACAAAATCCGCCGGCTCCCACTACGAGTGTTTTTTCGTCGGACACGGCTTCAACCACAGCGGGCAGAAGCACCATTGAATGGACCGGTTCCCATGATGTATGAAAACCACCTTCGTGGCCTGAGGCAACGATTACATCAACACCCGCTTTCTTGCAGCGTATGGCTCCCTTAACGGAAGGTACGACGTGCATCCAGATGAATCCGGCGCCCTTAATCTTGTCTTTCCAGCCGACCGGATCGCCGGCGGAAGTAAAGATCACCTTAAAGTTATTTTTCATATCGGGATTTTCTTCTCTGACTCTAATGGCCGTATCGATCATAATATGCGCGTATTCGACGATTTCTGCCGACACCATGACATTGATGCCGAAAATGCCGCCCTTATCCTTGACCAAACGATAGGTCCGTTTCAGCACCTTTTCCAGCGCGGTGGGAATATCATCATCAAAGTCAGCCTCGCCGCTTTCAACAAAGGCTTTGTAGATCCAAGGCTGATCGTATTTGGAAAACAATCCGCTGGTGGAGAGAAGCCCCAAAACGCCGGCATTGGCCGATGCTACACAAAGATTATTGTTGCTGAAAGGTCCCATGCCCGCCTGAATGATGGGATATTTAATTCCGACCAGATCACAAAGCCTTGACCTAATCATAAGTATCTCCTCTATAATAAAAATTATTCTCTGATTCGTTTTTTCAGTTCTTTAATGAGCGTATTGAGGACGTCGCTGGCATCGGCAACGATAGCAACATCGGCCATTTTCATCATCGTCGCCTGCGGGTTTTTATTTATGGCAATAATAAAATCGGTTTCGCCCAAACCTGCCGTATGTTGAATGGCGCCGCTGATGCCGAAGGAAAAAAGAATTTTCGGTTTGATGTGTTTGCCTGCCTGTCCTACCAGCGCTCCATGGTCAGCCCATCCGGCATAAACTACAGGCCTAGTGGCGCCAACATCGCCTCCCAAAAGCCTGGCCAAATCATGCAGCTTTTTGAATTTATCTTTGTTTCCCATACCACGGCCGCCGCAAACTATGACGGAAGCATTCTCAATAGTATGTTCTTTTTCTACAGAACGTTCGTACTCAACAAGACGAACACGTGGTTTAGGAAGGTTTTTCATCAAAGGCAAGCGTTCGACCAAAGCTGTTCTTGTATAATTGTGCGGTGTTTCCTTAAATGTTCCCGGCCGCACCGTGGCCATTTGTGGACGATGGTGTTCCGTAACGATTTCCGCCAGCATATTGCCGCCAAAGGAAGGAGCTATCTGCAGCAATAATCCGTCTTGGCTAATATCGAGCCCCACACAATCAGCGGATAAACCGGTCTGCAAACGCTTGGCCAGCCGCGGCGCGAATTCACGGCCAAAGTCAGTTGCGCCGATCAGGAGAATTTCCGGGTCTCTTTCCTTCGCTAAATTTTCTATGATAGCCAGGTATCTTTCCGTGCTATAGCTCTTTAAGGCGGGATCATCAATCGCCAGAATTCGATCAGCTCCGTGAGCTGTATATTCCATAATCCATTCGTCGATTTCATGACCGAAAACCAGCGCGCAAACCTCCGCCTTGATTGTTTGAGCAAGATCCACCGCTTTGGAAATCAACTGCAGGGTTACACGGTTTTGATAATAGTTGCGGTAATCGCCGAATACCCAGATACTTTTTTTCTTACTCTTTATCATCGAGCTTTTTTTCCTCAATAGATTTGCCTATTGCCGTGCTGATTTTCCTTTGATATTTGTTGAGAAATTCAGTAACCACGGAGGCCGCCGTTCCTTGCAGAAGTATGTTTTCTTTCTGCGCTTTTCTCAAAAAGACTTTGCGCACTTTGGTGCGCGAGCCCTTATTTTTAAATAACGAAGCGTTTATACCCAGAGCCGCCGCGCCAAGAACAAGAACGTCATTTCCGCCAAACGCGTTTTCCAGACCCATAAGCTCCGTGTAGCGCGGTCTGTAATTTTCCATGGACACGGTCACCAACGCCGGGAATTCCATCTCCAGTGTTTCGCGGAAATTATCGACAAGCCGGCGAACTCTTAATGTCCGGCCGTTAATTTCCAGCTTTTCAACATAGGCCGCCGCAGGCAAATCCAATTCCTCGGCCAATTGTGGACCGACCTGCGCTGTTTCGCTATCCGCGGTATAGGCGCCGCAAAGGATAAGATCAAATTTCGGACATTCCTTTTTTATTGCCGCTGTTAAAACCAACGAGGTGGCGTAGGTATCCGACCCGGCCAGGAGCTTGTCGCAAATAAGAATAGCCCTGTCTGCTCCCAGAGCCAGCGCTTCGCGCAGTACTTCTTCGGCGGCGGGCGGCCCCATGGTTATGGTCGTGATGTTCGCGGAATATTTTTCCTTGATTTGCAGCGCGGCCTCCAGTGCATGCTTGCAGGCCGGATTCATCATACCGGCAGCCAGATCACGCCGGAGTGTGCCGGTTTTTTCGTCCCACGGCAGTTCTGTCACCATGGGAACTTGTTTTAAACAAACTACGAGATTCAACATAATTTTCTAAAAAGTCAATTGAGACAGCACTGAGCGNNCGGAAATATCTTTCCACATCGTATTCCTTGCTGTATCCGTAGCCGCCATGAATCTGCACGGCCAGCGATGTTGTCTTTGCCGCGACCTGACTGCAATAAAGTTTCGCCATTGCCGCTTCACAGCCACAGGGCGCTCCTTCATCCTTCAAGGAACAAACTCTGTACAAAAGCAGGCGCGCCGCCGCAAGCTCTGTGGCCATATCAGCAATATAATTTTGAATTGTCTGCAAGGTGGCGATGGGCTTTTTAAATTGTTGTCTTTCCTTGGCGTATTTGACCGCGGCTTCAAAGGCTCCCTGGGCGATACCCAGAGCTTGCGCCGCAACGCCTATCCGGCCGTTATCCAGTGTGGTCATGCCTATTTTCATTCCATCGCCCAGTTTTCCTAAAAGATTTTTTTCCGGCACACGGCAATCTTCCAAAAACAGTGAGGCGACGGGATTGGCGCGCATACCGCAAAGATCTTCCAGCTCGCCGCGTAAAAAACCGGGAAAGCCGCTCTCCACAATGAAAACACTGCTCTGCAGGCGTGTCTGATCGGTATTGGTAAGAGCGAAAATTAAGGCCAGATCACAAACCCCGCCGTTGGTGACAAATATTTTCGTGCCGTTCAATATGTATTCCTGATTTTTCTTTACCGCTGTTGTTTCCACGCTGGCGGAATCGGAACCGGCATTGGCTTCGGTCAAGCTGAAAGCGCCGATAATTTCACCGCTGGCCAATTTAGGCAAATAATGTTTTTTTTGCTCCGGTGTGGCAAACTGGAGAAAGGGATAAACAGCAACTCCATTGTGCACGGCAACGCACAAACCGACCGCCGCGCATACACGGGAAATTTCTTCCATAACTATCGCCGCGCTGATTGAATCCATGGCCGCTCCGCCGAATTCCTTCGGCACCTGCAGGCCGAAATAATTAAGCTTTTTCATTTTTGCAATGACATTGAGGGGAAATGCGGCATTGCGGTCTATTTCGGCGGCAATTGGAGCAAGTTCTGTTTCCGCGAAATGCCGCACGGAATTACGGATAAGTTTATGTTTCATGCAAGGATTGAATTGCAACTTAATTCTCCCCACCTAAGATATGTTTTGTGCACAAATAACTTAAAATAAACGTAAAATCAAGAAAATGAATCAAAAAAATTAATGAGGCTCGGTGACTATAGGAAGCGTAAGAGGAACTAGTGAGTCCCAAGTTTCAGGAGCGAAGCGCACACCCTGAAGGGCATCTACGACTGAAATTTGTTGGACGAACTATCCCGCCGCAGGCGGAGGATATCGCAGATATCCGCGGCATCCCGCCAACATAGTCGGCAGGGACGCGGGATTTATTAATATCTGCCAACCTATACTTGATTTGAAAGACGTTATTCAATTAAGTCTTATTGCTGGTATTTCTTTCACCTACTAAGTCTCAGTAGTGGGCAATTGTCAGAATTGAGGATTACTATTTGAAAGGTGGAATACTTAAAATTATTGGTAACTGTAAAATTATTATTTATTTAAAAATAAAATGGCAAATTATTTACCAAGTAATTCCTTTTTCTTTTAAAGATTTCTGTGCAAATATGTTACCTAATTTAGCTGCTATTTTCAAATCCTCATTTGCGTATTTGGAATTGCCAAGTCTACTAAATGCGTCCCCACGGTTATAATAAGCATCTGCATCTTTCCGATTTAGCTCAATGGCTCTGTCGTAATACAATATTGCTCTTTTGTAATCGCCAAGTCTACTAAAGGTTTTCCCAAGGTTATTAAAAGCATCTCCATATTCCGGATTTAACTCAATGGCTTTGCTGTAATCTGCAATTGCCAGATCATTTTTGTCAAGATTATCATAAGCAAGTCCACGATTATTATAGGCAGATGCATCGTTTGGATTTAG
>PLMV01000187.1 GCA_003141615.1 Syntrophaceae bacterium | reverse complement strand
ACCTATGTACCCGGATCATACCAACGAGTAGTGCAGGATTGCCTAACGAAACAATCCAGCCGATCGCTACGCTCCGGCTGATTTCTTCGTTGGACGTAAATAAAAAAACGAGAATCTGGGGAAAATGATTTTTTTAGCTTGACAAGATATATACCAAGATATATATCAATCGTGGAGGTGCAACATGCAAACAGCTAAATTATTTCAAAATGGACGCAGTCAAGCGGTTCGTCTGCCCAAAGAATACAATTTTGAAGGGACAGATGTGCTAATTCAAAAGATTGGCGATTCTGTCATTCTTTTTCCTAAAAACCGCGTGTGGGAAACATTTCTCCATGGCCTACATGGGTTTACCGATGATTTCATGGAAAACGGGAGAGAACAGCCGCAAATGCAGAAGCGAAAGGGTCTGTAATGTATTTGCTTGATACAAATATCTGTATTTTTATCAAGAACAGAAAGCCTCTTTATGCCCTGGAAAAATTGCGCAGTGTACTCGAACAAACCGTTTATTTATCCAGCGTCACGGTAGCCGAATTGCAATTTGGCGTTTACAACAGTCAAAACATTGAAAAAAACAGAATATCCTTAACTGAATTTCTGGCTCCATTTGAAATTATCGATTTTGGTAATACCGACGCTGAACACTTTGGAATTATAAGCTCACAGCTAAAAAAAGAAGGAAATCTTATCGGCCCTTACGACATGCTCATCGCAGCTCAGGCAGTTGCGCGCAATCTCATCCTTGTTACCAATAATACAAACGAATTTATAAGAATTAAAAACCTGAAACTCGAAGATTGGAAAGAATAGCGTCCAACAATTAAATCCAGCCGACCGCTTGCAGCGGCGGCTGATTTCTACGTTGGCCTTGGGATAGGAGTCCTAATGAGGATATTCAATAGCGTGTTGCTTACCGAGCCCCCCTTCTTTCGTTGGATAGATGGAGGAATGTGCCTCTCTCGGGATTCGTCTGCATACCCCTTTATGATCGAAGAGATCGTTTCTTACGGTGCAGTCAGTATTGGTGTACCTGGTAATAGCCTTTCGATGTATGCTCTCGACTCTCTACCCCTAATCCTCAAGAGTCGAATCAAAGTCATAGACAGGGATCTGCGTGTCTTCAGAATGGACCGCGCCTTACGCGAACCTATCTGCAGAGAGTTTGGACTGACTCACGTGCCGCCTCCAGATGGCGGCGGATTAGAATTCGAAAGACATCTTCCGAAGCCCATAGAGGAAGCTGTTCTCTGTCTTGAAATCAATTGGTATACGTTCTTGTTGGGCCTGGAGTACGGTCTCCAGATTGATGTAAATATCGCGCAGATGCGCGAAGCGGCCGTTCTGCTGAGGAGCCATGCCAAGGATAGCGAGACCCGCGGTGTTCTGTCAACAATCGCTGGAGTTTTAGCTCCCTACGTCCCGACGGGCGCGGGAGTGATCGAGATGGTGTCTGTAGAATCTGGTGAACTTGTACAAACGTTTAGAGACTTGGTGGAAGATGAGACCTATCGAGCGTTTTCGAAGGAGTTCCATAACATCGGCGTTCCGGCTCGTCTCAGACAGGGTCTGTCGAGAATCAGCACTCTGGCTAAACGCTTGGTGCACAAGCGGGAATTCAAGAACGCTATAACCGTAGGTACAAAGACGATCACTGCGGCAACTCAGATTCCTCTACCGGATGGGGAACTTGCTGAACGTTTGCTAAGGAAACAGTACTTGCCTCCCACGCTGTCACTTGCGTCAGCACTCGCGAAGGCCCAACAGTTGTGGGAGAAGTCTGGCTGCGAGTTCACGCCCCTTGACCTTGGGGGCCAACAAGACAAATCCAGCGTACGCAGTAAACCGCGCCGCTGATTTGCGCCGTTAGAGAAAAAATTCAAAGAGGTGTGAATGATCAAAGGCGTTGGCGGGCTAAGGCCTCTCAAAGAGCAATTCGCAAAACAAACTGTACTCCGAATCCGTACACTTCAAGATGATTTAGATGCACTTCCATTTCGAGACGGCGCTGGCCGTGTCTATGTAAAGGAGTTAAGCTATGCATTAGAAGCAGGTTTACTCTTGGCCGCTCTTCACCTTGCAGCTAGCTTGCTTGAGTTATTCGCTCGTGACCTACTTATTTACAGAACTGCCCTGAAGTCAGCTTCAGATCAAAAGAATAAAATGAGTGTTCTCGATAAACTGGAAGTGTATTATGAGGACACAACTAAGCCACAATGGTCTTTCTCAATGATCGTTGATGAATTGCGAAGTCAACGTGTTATTAGTAACACTGATGCTAAGAATATAAAAACATACTACCAAACTATTCGAATACCTATCCACCACGGCTTGACACGGCGCTTTATACGGGGTCGCAAAAAACCAGATTTTGAAATTGACCCTTCTGATATTATTGAAATACTTATGTTCGGACGGACGGGAAGAGCGATAAGGCTCGAGGATCTATTAGAAGACGAGGGAATTAATCTCGTCAAGATGGTTGTGGCATTTGTGAAAAAATATTCTCTAAACCTTAAGTTCTAACAAAATCAATACAGCCGATCGCTACGCTCCGGCTAATTTTTTCGTTACTTTCAATCAGTAATTATCAGAACCAAGATTTCTTTAAATTATTTGTTTGTAGATACCGTCAATAACCGGCAAATTCCATTTTTTCTGCCCTCGCATTTGTGCAGTACGGGTAGAAAACTGCTATACAAGCACACATCCCCCCAAACACTTACTTCAATCATCGATAACCTCTCGGTAAAATCATGGGCGCAGACAGGCGATTGATCGACATGAGGGTTTCAATCAAGAAAGTACGCTTAACCCGGATGAACCTGAAAAGTGAGGGAAGGAAAATGGTCTTGACTATTTTTCATGGAGATGAAAAATAGCGGTTCGATACGGAATAAAGCAAGGAGCGGCCGCAGGGCCTGAAGGCTGACCTATGGATTATTTTCTGGAATTATTTGTCGGTGGGTTGACCCGGGGGAGCATCTACGCCCTGATTGCCCTGGGCTACACGATGGTCTATGGCATCATTGAGCTGATCAATTTCGCCCACGGCGAGATTTACATGATCGGCGCCTTCACTGCCCTGATTATCGCGAGCGTGCTTGCCATGGCGGGCATGAGCGGCTTGTCGGTTCTCATTCTGGCCTCTGTCATCGCCGTCCTGTATTCCGCCTGCTACGGCTTTACCGTCGAGAAGATTGCCTACAAACCACTCCGTCAAGCGCCACGGCTTTCCCCGCTCATCAGCGCCATCGGCATGTCGATCTTTCTGCAGAATTACGTCCTGCTGGCGCAGACTTCGGATTTTCTGCCCTTCCCCAGTCTCCTGCCGGATCTTGATTTCCTAAAGCCCTACATCCCTTTTATCGGCCCTACGGAACTGATCATCGTTTTCGTCACAGCCGTCATCATGGTCTTACTGACCCTGCTCATTAAATTCACGAAGATGGGCAAGGCGATGCGGGCCACTGCCCAGGACCGGGACATGGCCATGCTGGTCGGAGTGAACGTAAATCGTGTGATTTCAAGCACCTTTATCATCGGTTCTGCCCTTGCCGCCATTGGCGGGGTTCTGATTGCGTCTCACATCGGACGGATCAACTTTTACATCGGCTTCATCGCCGGTATCAAGGC
>PLMV01000063.1 GCA_003141615.1 Syntrophaceae bacterium | reverse complement strand
TCAATAACATTGCGGACTCTAAAGAGAAGAAGAGTGGTCTTAACATCAACATCACGGCATCGTATAATAGAGGTACGCGCAGGACCGTAACGCTTATCCTGTTTAAAGGAATGGGCCATAAGATGCTGACATAGCTGTTCAACAAAGATATGATTACGCCCAATATAAATGTAACCTTCGGGTGTAGGAGAATAAAAACTTACCTTAAGCTGGGCTGCCTGCGGGATAACGCTTTTTAAACTCGGCGGCAGATTTGCAGTGTAAAGAATATATCCTTTCTTATCGGGTGTTATCTGAACACCTAGCAGATGAGAAAGGGCATCGGTCACAAACGATTCAACAGCTTTCGGGTTGCCGATGGCCTCGTCAGACTGCCTGAGGTCTTGTTCTATTTCATGAGCCTTAATTGCATGTTGGGCGAAAATATTACGGGATGCTGTTTCGCGTTTTGCTGCATCTTCAATGGCCTTGGTAGCAATCAGCTCTTTTTCCTGCACTTCATCTGCTGTGTTAAATTGTAGCATCAACTGCGCACTATGGGATTGGGGTGACGCATTTAAAAGTACAGCCTGAAGAACCGAGTCCATTAATGACTGACTATCTTCGGGAAACGGTATGGAGATACCGGTGGCTTTGCGGATTTCCCGCACCTTGCGCAACAACACTTTTAAAACAACACCGTCTATGGGATTGTTGTTGCCATAGAGAAGATAGGCTTTCACAACTGGAGCTGTCTGTCCATATCGGTCAATCCTTCCTTCCCGCTGTTCAAGTCTGTTTGGATTCCACGGCAAATCGTAATGAAGCACGGCAGTAAACTTGTCCTGAAGGTTAATCCCTTCGCTCAAACAGTCTGTGGCTATAAGAACCCTTTGCTTTGATGATTCCATTTCATCAATGCGGGTCTTTCTAACCTCATCGGGGTCTTCGCTTGTTACCACTTGCACATTAATATCGGGGTTTGTTTTAAAAAGCTCAGGTTTCAGCACTTCTCCAAGATAATTTGCTGTGGCGATAAACCTGCAAAAGATAATTGGATTAAACCCATCTTTGAGCCATTGCTTAATAATCTCAAGTGTTCGTACTACTTTATTGTCATGATCTATTCCGTGAAGCGCCTGAATCTGTGCGGCAAGAACTCCAAGCTGCTTGTTTTCACCTGTTGACCATTCAGTTTTTGTAAAGACTGCTGTGGGTGCAAAATCTTTTGCTGTACCATAGTCCTCATCCATAACCGGATTTGTGTCCGCCTCAAATAAACCATTTGTATCATCGGCAATAATTTCTTCTTTGCCGGATATTTTTTTATTGATCATTTCAAGGCCTGTTGCAGGGCTCGACATGACACCACGCAAAAGGGCAAGCGCCGACCAGTAGCGGTATCTTGCCTTGCCAGTTTTCTGGTCAGTACCTTTGATCAAGCCAAGGGCAAATTCAAGAATGCGGTCATAAAACGCAGCATACTTTGCGGAAAGATCATACTGATACTCCCCTGCATCACGTTTGGGGAAAGGCGTATCCTCACCCATCCATTTTAATACATCTGCTCTTCGCCTTTGCACATAATGGTCTGCAAGCTCTTTGCGTGCTGATTGCGTAGCCGTGGGCAGATCAAGAAGGCTGTATTCTTTTTTTAAATGACCAAGAAGAGAGCTAAATTGTTCTGCCTTGCCGCTGTGGGGTGTTGCGGTGAGAAGTATTAAATGCTGATTCTGCTTTTGGGCTAAATCATGAATTAGATGATACCGCTGCTGTTGGGCAATATTTGCGCCGGTTGGTCTGGTGCAGCTATGCGCTTCATCGACAATGACAAGTTCCGGGGCTTCCTGAATGAATACCTGGCGGCGCTGTTCTGATTTGATATAGTCAATAGAAATAATCTGGTAAGGATAGTAGTCATAGACACTGCGATCACCTTGAATCTCCCGGTCAAGACGCGCCTGTGTATTGGAACGAATAATAACTGCGTCAATCCCGAATTTATCCTTTAGTTCTCCCTGCCACTGCTCGCAAAGGTGTGGAAGGGCAATAATGGCAAAACGTTTTATTTCCCGTCGTTCTAAAAGTTCTTTTAAAATGAGCAAAGCTTCAATGGTTTTACCGACACCGACATCATCGGCAATTAAGAGCCGGATGGGGCTCTCTTGCCTGAGCGACATGATCATGGGCACTATCTGGTATGAACGGGGCCGAAATGAGAGCTTAGCCAGACAACGAAATGGGCCTGCACCGTTTCTAAAAGACAGCCGGACAGCATTATAGAGAAGCCGCGCCGAAGAAATATCACCAAGGTCGTCTACTGAAGGCAGCGGAAAAGTTGTGGACTGTATTTTGTCATTTTCAAACGCAAGCGGCAGGTAAACACCCGTTATTTCATCTTCTGAACCACCAAGCGGTTTTAAAAGCACAAGCTTTTCATCGGACGAAGGCATCACAACCCAATCTCTGTTGCGCGCCCTTACAAGTGAGCCTGCCTTGAATTCCATCAGTTCATCTTACCTTTATGAAGATATCGCTTCTCTTTGCGATGATTTCAGGCAGACTGTCTTTGTAGTAATAGACAAACACCTGTTCACCCTTGTTGCGTATTGCCTCTCTGATTTCTTTATCATGTTTTTGTATTTTAGGTTCATCATGCGGCGTGCCGTCACAGAAAACATGTATGTCCGGCTCGTAGAAAAAGTCAGGCTGAGAATAAATCTCTCGTGTTTGCTTCTGTGCTGCATCGGGCAGTCGCAGACCATGTTTGTAGAGATAATCAAGGAATTTGCGTTCAGTTGACGAAGTGGGATCAATTTCAACTAGCAGCCTATTATATTGTTCATCATAGCTTCTGCCTGAACTGCTCGTGATGATTTCAACATCACAAACGAGCAGCTTTTGAAGGGCTTCCTTTATTTCAAAGCGGTTGATGACATCATGATAGCGCTGATTATAGTAATTAAGCAAATCCTTGTATGAGGCTTCATCTTTGTATTCAGGATCATCATAGTTGCAGACTTTAATCGCCTCTTCAATTACCGTTTTGAAAACGGTTTTATCCTCAATAAACTGCGACAAGATACCAAGACTGCCTTCTGATGCCTCATAAAGAAAAATGTTCGGTATATCACCACCACCCATCATCTCGGCACCTATCTCATTCGACTCGACCTGAAAAACGTTTTCAATTGCCCGCTTCAGCGCATACTGAAGAGTTATCACGCCTTCTTTCGATAGACCAAGCGACTTTATGGGTTCTATATAAAGAGCGTCGGCTGTATCATGGGTAATGAGCATTACAGATTTATTAGGCTCGGATAATTCCGGGGCATTCGCACGCTTCCATCTGCCTGACTTCAAACCAATAATGAATCCTTCTTCTTTGGTTGCACGCCATTTCTTGTTGATCTGCACAAGGTTGGCAGCTGGAATAAACTGCACGTTGAGAAAATCCTCATTTTCATTTTTTATCTTTGCAGTTACAATGGATTGCCTGCCGCCGGGAACATTAAAAAGTGTCTTTATTTCATATCCCCGAGAAAGACGTTCCTCTTCTTCACAGGTAATTCTCTCCATGTCTTTTGTTCTGGTCTCCGAAAGCTCAAGTAAATGAACAAATACTTCTTTGGCATTGCCGTCCGAAAGTGGAGAACCGCAAAAGGTGCAGGGATTCATGTCAAATTCAACACCCAGAAAAAGATACCCGCAGTTCAGGCATACTTTGGCTTTTTGTAATCCCTTATCAAGCTCGGAGGCAAGCATTTGCTCAATCATGTATTTACCGCCGTTGTGGTAAATAATGTTTCCGGGCCCAAATTCCCGCAGCGCGATAAAACGTGGTCGTGAAATATATTCTCCGGCATCACCTATAGGGATAAATGTCCTGATAGGAAGACGGGTGAAATTATAACCGGGTAAAAACCCTTCAGCAGCAAGGTAACGGTAAGGATAAAATTCCGACAGGCTATTGTTTTTCATGGCAGCCCTGTTGCATAGAAGGTCTCTTTGCCGTATGCCCTGCGACTGATTTTGTAAAGCTTCCCTCATCTGTTCGGAGGCGCGGGTGTATAGACCACCTTCTATGATCTGTGTGGCTTCGCTTAAAAGACGCTGGGCGGATTTGTAAAGCCTGCGCCACCGATCAAGCGTTCTGTCAAACTTATTGGGGGCGCTGTTAATGGTTGCATTAATCCAGTCATCATTAAGCCAGACAAGAGAACCAGCTTTGCCGTTTAAGTTTTTAATAACTTTCGCAAATACAGCTTTAATTTCATTTTTTTCAGCGTCGCTGATCTGGAGTTTTAATTTAACCTCGTCTCTTAATGGAAGTTCCGCAGGATTACCGTCATCAATTATATCCATCAAAGAATCGTTTATCTCCTGCAATCCGACTTTTGCCAGATAGATAGCATATAAATGTGATTCAATAAGTTCTTTGTTGGCAAGGTCGATCTTGGAAGGGGCGACAATCCCAGAAACCATCTCCGCAGCATTATTAAAATAATGCGTGTCGTGAGGGGAATAGACGGAACAGTTAGTAAAGATGAGGGCCGGTTGACCGCTTCTTCCCGCCCGCCCGCTACGTTGAGCATAGTTTGCCGGGTTAGGCGGAACATTACGCATGTGAACGACATTAAGGCTTGCTATGTCAATGCCAAGCTCCATAGTCGGCGAGCAGAAAAGGGCACTGTATTCCCCAGACCGGAATTTATTTTCGCGGTCAATCCTGTCATCACTCCCGAGCTGGCCTGTATGTTCTCTACCAATGATAGGTTTCAATTCACGGAAATTCGTCTTATAAATCGTCTGGAAAAAAATGTTTGGAGTTTGTTTTATGATCTTGTATGCCCTGTTTTTAACTGCATCAGTGTTAATTGTCTTTTCATCGCCAAGTTGCCAGATAATAGAATCAATCCTGAGCTGGTAGAGGGTTGTGTCCTGATCTTCATTGTTTTTAGCTGTACTTGTATGAAGCCACCCTGCATCCACAAGCAGATCGAGAAGATTTTTAATGAATTCGGTGTATGCCCCTGATTTCAACTCAACGCCCCGTTTTTTTGCTTCACTGCGGAGATACTTTCCAAGAGCGCTGTTTGAACCGACGCTTGCCGTAAAGATTATTCTGCGACTAGGCTTTAATGTTTCATACCGCAAATGGCACGGATAATTAATTCTTTCATTATCTCCCAGCTTCCAGGGCGCTTTAAGCCTCTCTGTTATTTCCTTGCTCTTTTCATCGATGGTTTTGGGCGTTAAATATTCTTCACTATAGAGGGCGTATGACTTTCTGAAGAAATCAAGCACCTGATAAATTATTTCCAAACGCTCATGCGGACGCAAGTTGTTGATAAAGGGAATAAGCTTCCAACTTTCATCAGACTCGCAGTTTTCTTTAAGGTTTTTATAATCAATCTCAAGCAACGCACATTGTTCGAGGTTAGGCAGAATAACACGCCACCCCCGGCGCAAATCATACAATGCACGATACATTAGTAAATCTTTCAAAACTTTTTCATTGTCCCGAATGCCAGACGGAAAACTTGAGGGAACGTTTGCATATTCTTCCTGAGAGAGATTCAAGGCTTCAAGAATGGCCTGATCAAGGTTCGCATGAGAAAGTTTATTTTTTGAAAGCAGGGCATGATAAATGCCCGATCTTAGTTGCACTACCTTTATAAGGTCATTGAAATGTCCTGATTGAAGCGCTGCATCCTGCCGGTTATCGGTAAAGCTGAGCAGTTTCTGGTCGGCATAGCTGAAACCGTGATTGGCTAAATGCTTCACTACTGAAAATGATAAAACTGTTGTTGAGGTGCTTCGTCCTTCACTACCAAGGCGTGTCAGCTTAGTACCTTCGCTTGTTTTTGTGTCGTAAAGGGTGCCGCTTGTAGGGTCAAAGAGCAGTTTTGCAGGCATGAACCAGCCTTCATTTTGCATAGGTTTTGTATCTGAAAATCTACCTTTGTTGTCGTAGTATATTTTTTGCGGTATTCTGTTACGGTAATCTTTTTGTGGCCTGTATTTACCGCTTGCGTCAACCTTGCCCCATGCTTCAGGCAAAAATTCAAAATCGGTGTCAGGGTCCCATACATCAGCCCCTGGGATAAGATATCCTGACGTTATATTCTCTTCCTCTTCAATTATTTCCCTGAATTCGCGCGCAGTGAGTGCCTCTTTGTCATAATCCTTATTAACGCAGATAAATTCATGTCCAGACATTCGGCTAAAAACTACAGGATATAATGGTATCTTATCATCGCCATGTCCGCGGTGATTAGCAGGATCAAGACTGATTATTTGCTTCTCATCACTGTCGAGAGACACATAAACAGTGCCTGTCTGTGAGATAAAATGGTGAATTTTATAAGGTAGATATGTGAACTTTCCTGCTTCGACTCTTTTTTTATTTATATCGGTTATCCAGAGGAGCAGGTTACGAATACCCTTTTCGCAGACGGAACTTTCAGCCCCTGAATCAAGGGCGAGATGACTGACAATTTCGGGAAATTGCATGGGTTTGTTTCTAAAAAGCAGACCTTCGGATTCAAAAATTGCAATCCTATTTTCCAGCCATACTGCAAGCGGGCATTTTCGTAATTTATCTTCATCATCCCCTAGTTTAATGTCCTCCATCGACTTCTTAAGTTCACCCGCTTTAGGCAAAGCTCCTGCATACTCAAAGCATCTGACAATAGACTCATTTATAATCTGATCTTTTGTGAATGCCGCTCCGAATATTTTTTGAGCAACTTTTGCGACTTGCTCCTTTTGTTCGGATATACTACCACCGGAAACCATCGTTGCAGAAGTCCCGATGCAGGTTATTTTTTGCTCTGCTTGTGCTTTAATGCGCCTGATCAGAAGTGCCACATCCGAGCCTTGTCGGCCTCTGTAGGTATGGAGTTCGTCATACACAAGGTACTTTAGATTTTTAAACATTGAGTTTCGTATGACATATTCCTGCGAGCGCGTGAGAATTAGTTCAAGCATCATATAATTGGTAAGTATGATATCGGGAAGTTCATTTTTTATGCGCTCCCGTTCATTCTTGTCTTCCTGTCCAGTATACTGTGCATACGTTATAGGGAATTCCTTACCTGTTACATGCTGATAATTGTCTCTGAATTTATTTATTTCCTCGGACTGTGAATTAATGAGCGCATTCATGGGATAGACAATTACAGCCCGTATGCCCTTGTCTTTTTTGTTTTTCAGAAGGTGATCAAATATTGAAGCAAGAAATATTAAAGATTTGCCAGAACCTGTGCCGGAAGTAACAACATAATCAGAACCTTCACTGCCTTTTGTTATGGCTTCAACCTGATGACGGAAAAGAGAAAATCCTTTGAAAATATGTGCAAGTTCAGGATGAAGTATTTTCTTGTCGCAAAGTTTCTGTATTGATGTGCCGTATTCAAAGGAGGGATTGAACTGGATAAGCGGCTCCGGCCAGAATTTACCCTGATTCATTTCCGATTCAACAACTGACCTGATGCGCTCATTTCGTATATTTATATAGCTATTAACAAAGCACTTGTAATCATCGATTATGTCTTTATGGAGATGAAAAACATCTATGGATTTTTGCATATTTAAGAGACCTTTAAGGAGCTGACAATAATAATTCTGATTTTTTCCGTGTTTTCCAGTGAATTATAAATTGCATGAAAGCCACTTGTATAAAAATAACCGACAAGGCAATCGAACAGCTTGGAGTCCTTTATCAATACCTCAAACCGTTCTTTTAAGTGTTTCCCATTTTCGTTTGTAATGAATGTAAGGTCTGTTGTCATATTCCGGTGCTTTATGTGGAGAAGTTTATATATTAATGTATCTCAATAAATTAAAGCAA
The DNA here is from genome assembly GCA_003141615.1 of Syntrophaceae bacterium. GTDB lineage: Bacteria > Desulfobacterota > Syntrophia > Syntrophales > Smithellaceae > Smithella. The sequence continues at coordinate 16,791 of PLMV01000063.1, read as the reverse complement.
ATGAAACTTTAATCATACTTTTTGTAAACGAAAATTTTTCTGATAACATATTGCTTTCGGGCGGATGCAGTATAGGCAGAGCTATGTTATATGTCAATGAAATATTGACGCCATATGTAGGTTGTGGTGCCGTCGTTTGTCGTCGATCGTAAATGGTGTTTATGGCGAATCGATGTCCTGCATTTATGAATAACACGAAGAACCATGTACATCTTTAATGAATATGCAAGACTTCATATGTAATCAGTGATTTTATTTCCCCTATCCTTATGATATGTATATAGATGATGTGAGTGTGTTTATGACCGTCGGATGTATGGTTGAATCTTCTGCTCCTTAGGGAATCAAGCGATAAGTGTAGGAAGAAAATACTAACCTGTATATTGGCAAAAACCTGTTTCTCTCGGCTCCGAAAAAGATTTTTTAATGAGATAATAGTTCTATGGATGATTTTGATAATAGACAATTAGATGGAAAATACAAATTTATTCGTGAACTCGGTTCAGGCGGATTTGGTCGTGTTGTTCTCGCAGCAGATGCAGTTATTCAAAAACGATATGTAGCGATAAAAGTTCTGAAAGATCAGGATTCTGAAAGGCAAAATAATCTTATAGATGAAATGACTTATCTGGCGAGTCTACAAAATCCATCTATTGTAACTTTCTATCACCATTTTAAAGACGAAAATAGGCTTCATCTAGTAATGGAGTACTGCTCAAAAGGCAGCCTTAGAAAAAAGATAAAGGTTGGAAAGGGATTAGATCCAAACCTTGTTTTTCAATGGGGAATTCATTTAGCAGATGTTCTCGAATTTGTTCACAACAAAAATATAGTTCATCACGATATTAAACCGGATAATGTTCTGTTTACAGACGATGAGCATTTGAAGATAGGAGATTTTGGTGTAGCAAATAAGAATATTGGCACCTTGTCTTATATGGCCCCTGAATTGTTTACGGAAGACAACGTATCCATACATGATCGACGGGTTGATATTTATGCCTTGGGTATTACACTACTTGAATTGATGTGCGGTAATAATCCTCTTTTTAACCTAAGTCCTAATGAACTTCTGTTAAGAAAATTAAAGGGAGATTTTATTCCTTCAGAATTGCCGCGGTGGGTCCAGGAAATATTATTGAAAGCAACTCATAGCACCCCCGAATTACGTTTTCAGACAATGATGGAATTCAGGGAGGCAATGGCCTCAAAAACTGTTCCCTTAATCATTGATAGTAAACGCATGGAGGCTCATAAACTTGCCATTGCTTCAGAGAAACTGATAGCCAAGAAAAAATGGATAAAAGCAGAAAAACTTATTACTGATGCATTAGAAAGATATCCTGATTCTGTACCTGCCAACATTATTGCAGGCAAGTTGCAGATGAAATTAAAACAAATTGAAAAGGCAAAACCATTTTTTGATCATGCGCTCAGATTAAATCCCCGTGTAAATATTCAAAAAGAATTAGGATGGATCAATCTGGATATGGGGAAATATTCTACTGCCATTTCATTACTTAATGATCATCTTCATAGAGAGCCCTTAGATGTTGAGGCTCAGAATTTACTATTGCAATGCTTTTACGCGACAGACAGATATGAATTGGGTGCGGTTTTATCAAGGCATAATCTTTCGAATGCCGACTGTTTTTTTAATAACCACGTTCTTTGCCGCATTATGTCCGGCGAGAAACCAGAGGACATTTTAGATAAAAAATATATTAAATCAAACGATAACGAATTTATTCAGTACAATCTGGATGTTATTAATGAAGATCCCAAATCATGGGATACAGATAATGGGATATCACTGAAGTCAAAGCTTTTGTTTCAAGATTTCAGGTTCGGAAAACAGAAAAAGCAGTCTAAGGTAAATAAAGTATCTATAGAGATTCCCAAACGTGGGAAACGTAATTACTCTCAGACCATCATCACTATAGGCAGGAATCCATCCAATATGGTTACCTTTTCAGATAATTCTGTCAGTAGGAGACATTGTGTCATCGTGAATTATCCCAATGACGTGTGGATATATGATCTGGATAGTACGCTTGGTACTTTTATAAACGGTGAACGCGTTCAGGGTAAAATGTTTTTACTCGGTGTGTGTGAGTTGACTATGGGCCGATGTCAGTTACGCGTATCTTCCGAAGCAGGAATTCTCGTTTAACGCGGCTACCGTCTGGAAATAGGGAGTTGTCAAAATAAATCTTTTTGCTGATTAAATGGCGGATAAAAGACGCCAACAATAACAAAGGGATTTTTTGCCCGCCCATGCCATTGCCTAAGCGTGCCAAGAAAAAGGTATAAATCCTTTTCCAAAAATTCATCAAAATATTTATTTTTCACCATTTTTACGGCTAATTCTTCATTGTTACTGCATTTCATCAGGCAATTCCAATACAACATGCCGATTTCCCAATCCTCTATCATCAAGATAGATTTAGTGCCCACATCGTCAACAAATTCATATGAAAACCGATACGGCAATTTGCGTACGACAGAAAACTCTTTTTCGATTTCTTCTGGAGTCTGGAAGAATGATAATTGCTGTGATTTCGCTCTTAATAATTCCAGATTTTCTTTTGACCATTCTCTTTTTGTCTGCTCACATATGAAACTAACAAATTTCGTAGGTTTAAAAATCGCTAAAGAAAGTTCATTTTTATTTGCTTTCGAGATTAAGTCTTTTAAATTAGTAAAGACTTGTTGCTTATTAAACAAAATTCTTCTGCGTTCCGACCAACTGTTACTTGTACCAACTGTATCTAGAAGCTTTACTTTTTTTATGTCAGCAACCTTATAACTTTCCGGTCGGGGATCGCTTTGATTTTTTTCGAGCGGTGCTTCCAGCCATTGATATTTTTTGTATTGATTTTCATAATCAAGCTTGCGAAACGGCATTGGATAAATCCGTATCCATGACCCGTCTTCTAGCACACCTGCGGTGCATACAAGCTCATCGTACTTCTTGGAAATAGTTGGATATGTTTTTACAGTTATTAAGACTTTTTTCATATCCTTCATAGATTGACAACCCTAGCGGCATAGTTGTCTTTTATAAACTGGCTAAGAATATGACGGTGGCACAGATTATGATCTTTTTCAAAGCAGGTTAATGCAATACGTTTTTTATCGCACAGTAAGTCGAATACTTTCTTAATATACACTTTCTTTTTGGGTAGCGTTTTCTTATATTCATCAAAGAGTGTTTCATAATCAGCCTGCCCTTTAAGTTCCTTACGCTTTTCGGAAACAATACCTAACTCCGGCATATGGACATACTCAATGTTTATTTCTTGCAGTATGCTCGATAACATTGTTTTTGAAAAACCAAATTTTCGGCTGATGGGATTATTGCGGACATCGCAGATTAAGCGAATATCATTCTGAATTAATTTATTTATATATGCTTCAATGGTTATGCCTTCATAGCCAATTGTAAATAGTGTTTCCGATTTACGAATGCCTGCCTGTCTTACGTTTTGGATTTTTTTTAGTTCGTCTTTCGTCAACAAACGATGAGCTATTTTACTATTAATTGCATAATAAGGATACGATGTATATACGGTTTTAATAAGTTCGTTCCCTCGCACATCATTATACGTAGACAAAAAACGCTTTACATCGGCGTAACAATCAATAAGTTTTGAATATTTGTTGACAATCTCAATGTCTTTGTCTTTAATTGATATCCATCCTTGTTTTTGCAAGATGTGCATATCTTCATTTGCCTGAAATGAGTAACAACCATAATGATATGGTATGAAGTCATAAAAAGTAATTCTATATTTTTGTTGAAATAAAAAAATTAATTTTTGGAGGTCGATTTTTGATAGACGATCGCCTGCAAGTTTTATAAATATCAACATAAATTTTTGGCGCTGGAAGTTCGGGTAGTTTTTGGACATTATTCTATCCCCACATTGACGTTGCTATTGCACAGGTAAACTATAGAAAGACCGGCCTTGTATGTCAAGGGAATATTGGCTACAAAGCCTTTGCTGCGAATAGTGTTTATTACTGGTTTAAATCTTGTATTTTAGTATAGGATAATGATTTGTTTGTTAAGGAAAACATATACACTAATATTACTACGAAAATAAGACCGAAACAACTTATTCTAACTAATTACTGAAAGAGGTATCCCATGCAAAAAGTTATATTCCTTGTTGACATGAATGCCTTTTTTATCAGTTGCGAAATGACAAGAAATCCTTCTCTTGTCGGAATACCAGCCGCTGTTGCCGGCGATCCAAAGAAACGTACAGGAATCATCCTTGCGGCAAACTATGAAGCAAGGGCATGTGGTGTCAAAACTACTATGCTTATTCATGAAGCTTTGAAACTCTGCCCTAAATTAATCCTGGTTCCACCGGATCACCATTTCTATGGGCAGAAATCAAAAGAGGTTATGGACCTACTTTCTAATTATACCCCTGCTCTGGAACAAAACAGCATTGATGAGGCCTGGCTTGATATGACAGGGTGTGAAGGACTGTTTGGCAAACCCCTGGATGCTGCAAATCAAATAATGAATGAAATAAAAGACCGCCTCGGACTTTGGTGCTCCATTGGAATTGCTGAAAACAAGTTCCTTGCAAAGATGGCAGCTGAGATGAAGAAACCTTTGGGCATTACCGAACTATGGAAGCAGGATATTCCAGTAAAACTCTGGCCTCTTCCAGTTAAAGAAATGTATGGTGTTGGTGTTAAAACCGCTGAAAAGCTAAACCATATGGGAATAAAGACGATAGGTGAACTGGCCAAGTCCGATGTAAACGCCGTCATCAAAGCTTTGGGAAAAGTTGGAAATGAAGTTTATCTGCATGCGAATGGAATTGACAATTCAACTGTTCTTGCCCGCGTGGATGATGATGTTAAATCAATCGGACGCGAAAAAACATTGTCGGAAGATATTACTGATATTGAAAAGGCAAAAATAGTTCTGATGGAGCTTGCCGATGATGTTGGCATGACTGTAAGAAAACAGGGTAAAGAAGGTAACACTGTACATATTACTCTTAAATATTCCGATTTTCATTCTGTAACAAGACAAATGACTATTCCTGCAACATCCGTCACCAGGGAAATATACCAGGCCGGTTGCAGTTTGCTTGAGCAAAATTGGAATAAGTCTCGTCCGGTAAGACTAATCGGAATAAGCATCTCGGGGTTTTATGAAGACGGCTCCTCTGAGCAGTTGTCACTTTTTGATCCGATGCAGGGAAATGTTCAAGCCGGTAAAAATAAGCAAATTGACAAAGCTATGGACAAAATAAGGAACAAGTATGGCTCCGAAAAAATAACCCTCGCCACATTGGTTAAGAAAGAAAAAAGCAGCAAGTGATTTCTTTCTAGCCAATATTTTTAAGAAAATATTTGTCCATTACACCTATACGGATTTGCGCGATTCTATTCATCAAAGATTATTGTGAGAAATGTTCAATAATGACAACTCTCAGCAGTTCTATTCTGTCAAGCCGCACGTTATACAAATAATCATATACCTGGTTTCCTTCTATTAATAAGAATTGGCTTAACAAAGGTATATGCTTGAAGTTTAATATTATCCCAAATTAACAATTTATTGTTACATTTTGTCATTGCTCTTACATCACCATCCTGAGAAACAACAAAACCAACAGTGCCAGGATAATTCCAGCAGTATCTCATCATCGATCTATGCCGAGTTCCAAAGTGATTATAGTCAACTTCTTTCAGATATAACTCATCGGGTATTTGTCTTGAGCATGAATAAATTTTTTCTGGCAAGCTATCTGACTTTATTTCTACGCCAAAACCGCGGACAACAAGGTTTTTATTCATGAGCACCAACCCATCTAAACGACTCAATAAAGAGATAAACCATAGCGCTCCATCAATTTCACTCCTTATGCTATGGAGTTCAGTTTGGGATACATTTTCGTCAAGGTAAAGATCAATTGGAATGTCTTTTTTGTTTTCAAGGTATTCGTAAATCTGGTCGGATGCGTATGTCATCTCGATTAACTTTACAGCTCTATTAACTAACGCATTTTTCAATCGTTTATAAGTTATTTGGTATTTGACATTTAATCCTCTTTCTAGTCGATGGCCAGAAATTAATAATGCACCACCATGTCCATAACCTTTTATTCTTAAAAGTATTCTGCAAATAGTAGAATACCAATATTGAGAGAGTGAATTGTCCCAATTATCTCGGTCATTATACTCTTCAGCGCCCAACTCTTCTTGTATCAATTTTAAATGTCGTTTAAGTCCAAAATCGAGCGCATCTTTTATTGGACCTTTTGAAAAAATATCCACTGTTCTCCTAATAAGACGACTGATGTGAAGTTCCGCAATTTTCTGGTACTTTATATAAGCAACAAGAAACCCAGATCCTTCTATACTTGCCTGGAAAACACCGGGACTCTCCGGTCCCTCTTCTGATTCATGATTTACATAATCATGATAACGATTCCCTTGATCTATAAGACCCCATATAAAAATTTCATCGTTTCCATCGTGATAGAGAGCTAAGGAGGATGTTCTAGGGTCAGACGCCTTTGCAAGTTTTATTACATTAGGAATATTGAATTTGATTTGTTCTGAGAATGGTACATACCCCCAACGATCTCGTACTATTCTTTTTGGGGGATCAGGGTCTGGATCATTTGGATCTAAATAGACAATATTAAATATTATTGGCTCCGCTTCTTCTGTTCTAATACTGGCAAAATACATGACTTCAAACAGATCAACTAAAACATCTTCAGAGGGAAACTCAGGCCTTTTTTTCTTTATCTCCAAAAATACGGCCCGGGCTATGTCCTTTGGATATTTTACATGTTCCATATTCACTTCCTGTATAATGTAGAATTTAGCTGGAGCGTAGTGCGCGGCTGGATTTGAAGGTTATGCCACATTTTCCACACCGTTCGATTCTAAACTGTTAATGTAACATTCAAGATTTCCCGCAATCTTCTCAAAAACTCTTGGGAAAAATTCTGCTATTTCATTGAAACTTGGATGATCACTATGCGGACCACCATGATAGTAGCGTAGATGTTCAAGAATATCGGATTGCTCACTGGGTGGCAGAGAATCAAATGGATTCGAGATACTATAGTCGTGGGAACTTGAAAAGTGAATGAAAGCACAGCCAAATTTGTAAACAGATAAAGTCCAACCCTTCAACTTATTCGATAGTTCAACCATATCTTTGTCAGTTACTTTTCTTTGCTTCCCTTTTCCTGTAGGAACAGTCCAAATTTCTCCCGCGAGAGTCTGAGCAATCAATCTTTTACGCTCTTTTAAATCACGAATGGTAAGTAAATATATTGCTCTAACCATTGAATCAAGTTCTTGTCTCAAAATTGAAGCCATTATTCCAGGAAGGTCATGAACACGATTCATCGCCTCCGCATGTTCGGCTGAGCGTTTTTTCAATATTTCACAGAATTTATTTATATCATCCATAGTTGAATTTTCTTCATGCAGAACGTTTAAGAGTTTTTACGCCGGCTCCGCGTCGTAAAAACTCTTAAACGTTGGAAAACATTTTCATAAATTTATCCTAATATAGTGTCTGCATGTAAACTTAGCATGAAACCTGAAATTTGAAAAATGAATATTAGGAAGAAATACGTAAGTGACCAGTTGTCGGAGTTAAGTGCTTACGGAAAGAAAATAACAAATGAATCAGCCAGAACCTAATTTATCAGCTATTGGTTGTGTTCAGTGGTTTAGTCATTTTGTTCAGTGCATCACTCAGGAAATGCAAAACGACGTAGCCTGCGCCCCATTCATAATTAATACCCAGAGGATCGCCATCAGATGTTCTGAAAGCGGTGTCCGCATGATGATTAAAAGAAAACTCTCCTATCATCATATCCATGGGTTTCTCGTCTTTGCCGATAGGATTGCATTTGACGACGCCTTGCAAAGAAGGTAATTCATTCTCTGCGATAGAGAATGAAAAGCGTACCGTTTCACCAACAAAAGAAACGTCAAAGTAATTCCTTTCTAGCCTTGGGAAAAATGCAACACCCTTAACTGTACAATTCACATTTGTAAGCTGATCGGTGGCAAGCTGACAGAAATTATCAAAGATAACTTTTAGTTTTGCGTACCGCTCCGATATCTTAGACATGCGTAAATAAAGGTCTTTGTGCTGAATCATGTGGACATCCTTTTGCAGCAATGAGAAACAACCTTTTCTACTATACGGTATTTCCAGTCAGTTCCGCTCTACTGCGATGCTGCGACACTTGGGGCATTGCACAGGAGAAGCGGGTACCCGTTTCTCTTTTGCTTCGCCCTTTTCAAATATTTTAGCTGTGAATTTCTCACCACAATTTTTGCAGATGAATCTTACGGTAATCATTTCGACCTCCTTACCCAAGATTATCGGTGAATCTTTGCCACAAGTATTCAGCGGCATGCTCTGCTGTTAGAAGTTGTTCACGATCATGTTGCTGACTGCCAAACCACATGCCGGATGGCCGGAAACCTAGTGACTGTTCGTCATCTGATACGGAAAGCATATCGTTAAACGAGTTGTCACCTTCTATTGCGAACTGACCGGCTTGGTAAGTTATTGAGTCAGAAGATGACAAGCCACCAATCCATATTTTGCATCTATTAGCTACTTCGCCACGCACGTAAATTGTTGCAAGAAACTTAAAGTTGTGGACTTCTGCGAAATCAGTCTCTACCTCTTGATATTGACTGCTGAGCATTTGGAGAGCATTTTGAAAATATTTTTTGACTACGATGAACGAGTTTCTTAGAAACATATCTTTGTCCCTTTGCGAGAACTTTTTCTTAATCTTCGGTAGAGGAACTCTTAAGCCCAAGGCGGGTGAAGCTGCTGAAGATTGTCCAGAAGCAGTGATTGTTTCCGGATGTAACCGAATCAATAGCGCGTTCACAATATTCCGAAGATCACCATCCCAGGGTAGATAACGTTTGTCGTTCAATAATGGAAATTGCTTTAAGATTTGCTTTTTCTCTTCTCCTGAACCGACAAGTAAAGGTAGTACCTTAACTTCACCAGTAGATGCTTCCTGATTGAGAACAGCGTTAAGTTCTCTTTGTGGCCAATTATTCTGAACGAAAGCGGAACTGAAAACTACTACAACATAAGTGGATGAGGCTAGCCCTTCGTTGACTTTCTTAGTTATACTATCACCCCACCGAATTTCAGCCTCGTCGTACCAACATGAAATACCGGCTTGGCTAAACGCTTCGACCATCGGACGTACAATTTCGGCCTTGTCTTCCCCTGCATGGCAGATGAAAATGTCTCTCATAGGATTGCTCATTCTTTACCTCTTTGACCGGATAATCATTAGTTTTCTTTTCTGAATTTCAATAGCTCAGAACAAAAGAGGGGAATTATTTCTTTCCGGCTGATGCCTCGCAGAAATAAAACATTACCAAACATTTGATCATACCCTCTACGCCCTTCATCTTCATCCAATGTTTTGTATTCTTCGTCAGTGAGAAGCAGATATTTGAGTAAACCGAGAAAGTAAAACTTTGTGCTTTCCTTATCTGAGTAAGTTATTTTTTCAACATTAGTTTTGTCAGACAACTCTTTATATGAGAGCATCCCAGTTTCCAATGCACTAAATATTTGAGGAAAGCGTATACGTAAAACCGCAAGAAAACAAATTATATGAGTAACATGAAAGCTATTTTTCGGAAGTTGAGTGTAATATACAGTTAGAATCGTTATGCACTGCTCCATTTCACGCAACGAAAATTGGTAATCCTTAAAAAAATCGACAATAAAATGCTCTATATTCGGTATTTTATCAATTTCGTGATAAATCATAAGTCGATGTAAATATTTAGTGTAGTCGTTATCATACTGATTCGATTTATTCTTCGGTAAAATCGTGGAGAGAGTAATGAATTTGTGGAGATAATTTCTGGCGTCAATACTATTACCGTAGATTGTCTTAACGTAGTTTTCCAACTGCTTCATATTAACTAATAGAATAAAAGACATGCAATCAGTCATATAAAGATGTTTGATTCGTTCCAGTAACGCCAGAGCGAAGTCGGGACGACACCGGTCTAGCTCATCGATGATGATCAGTAGGGGAAAACCCTGAGATGTTTTGACTGCCTGTCCAAGATTTGATAGTTTCTCTTTGAATTCATCAACTTGGTTTTTTGTCGCTGTATAGTTGTCAAAAATTCGTCCGACAACTGCGGATGAAACTTCTGAGGCATCTTTCGCCAGATCTTCCTTGATATTTTTAAGGGCATCAATATCTGAGTTCTCGATAACTCCGAGTGTGAGAGCTTTAGCGCCAATTCTCGCACCTACAGTAATGAACTTGCTTCCGATTCTTTTTGCCTTTGACTTGAAGTCTTCTTTCAGTTTTTGGACTTCTTTATTACCGCTGAAATTTGTTTCCGCCAAAGATATGATCTCTGCGGAGAATGATATGAATGGGTCGTCACAATAGTCGTGTTCATAGGCATCATAATAGATACACTTGATTCCACGTTGCTGTAGGTCAGCGATCCACATTTGTGCAAACGATGTCTTACCGTCACCCCATGGAGCATCAATACATAGAACTATGCCGTCATCGACATTCTTTATCAATAAGAGTAAAGATTCAGCAAAAGCTTTGCGGCCAAACAGGTCATTTACATATGGGTTGTTAGGGGGAATATCGAGAATTGGCGGATGTATTTTCATACTAGCAACAACTCCGTTTATATAATTTGTTAAATAAAATATAGCGCTTACTGCTTGTAATCTTGCTAGTTTATTAAAATATGTCAACTAAAAAGTTCAGGGAGAACTACTCTAAATGCCGAAAAGAATATATTTAAGAAAACATACATAATCTTAAAGATACCGTTTTTTTAAGAAAATATATTTGATAACATAAAAATATTTACTAATGAGACAAGCTAAACAAAATTGATATAATATCGAAATCTTCAAATTTTAATTTTTAATAATATAACATCCCGTTTCAATTTCCATATTCCCCTAAATATCTCGGGATGGCAATCCCGAAATTTCTTTTTATTTCCACAAATACATTCAGCATGACCCTTGATTGCATCCTTAGACCTAAGTAAGCGTTGAAACATTGGCCAGAAAATTTTATCTCTTCGCAATCCATCAAAAAATTCTTTTATTACTTCAGTACTCTGATTTTGGTTTCGCAGATACCATTCAATAAGCCCTATGGAGCCATGGCTATATTGCCCCCATAGCCAAGAATTGTTCTTTTCAAAATAGCTTTGAGCATAGAAAAAAGGGATTACTAGGTTTTGAAAAAAATCTCTAAGGTTAAAACCCGAAGGCAAATACCCCGCTTCTTCTGGTTTAATGCACAAACACATTGCCCCATTATAATTGATATGCAAATCTTCTGTCTTTAGATTTCTGCTTTGAGCGATATTACTAAGCCGGAATCCGGTCTCATAAACTTGGGGCAGATCGGAGAAATTGCTTTTTTTAAGCTCTATTCTAATCTTATATTCGTCCTGTATCTGTATTCCTTCAGAGAAATCTGCCACTGGATTTATAATATATGGCTTCTCTTCTCCAAGGAATGCCATACTAAAAGACAAAACTCCGACTACCTCAATAGTACCATCGCTTCCTTTCTGAATTTTTAAAGATGGGAAAGTGTCTTGCAACCATTGTTTATCCTCATTACTAATGGCTAGATTGAACATTGCACCACGGCCTAGCTGGACTTTTATTAATAACAATTGGACCGCTTGAAATATACGGGTCTATTCTATTTTCATCTTTCTCAGTATCGGAACCAAAAATTTTCCGCCATTCAATTAAAGTGAATTCGCTATCACCATCATGCTCGAACTTTATTGCATCGTTAGCGTATTTTTTTTCAACATCAATAAGACTCAATAACTGATTTCTCGTGCCATCTGTGTCGAGGTAGGCATCAATAAGATAATCGCTGTTTGCCGGATCTTTTAAGCATGCAGTTTTAAGTTTTGTACTTGCCTCCGAAAAAAATTTCACAATACCATCGGAGTAAGATAATGCCTTCTCGCCACCGAGTATTTCAACGGCCAAAAGTTCAAGATGAAAAGACTTCATATAATCGCACTTCTCGCGCTTCCAAGATTTTAACATCTTGATAATAGGTACCAGCTTCCCTCCGGTAAGTTCATTGGCGTCAGTCAGTAATTGAGCATGAAGCTTAGGATTTGAATTCACAGGCGCAAGCGTCCTTTTGTCAAATATTTTATAAAGCTTATCCTTTTCAATTTCTATGGATGGAACAACATCTATAAAAAAATTATTGCCATATTCCACGCATACTGAACGTCTTTGAGAGTCATTGATGCTATTGATGCCAAACTTTGGGTTCTCTTTTTTTATTTCAGCAAGAGCAACTGCGACCAAGCTACGCAATTCTTTAAGTTCTTTTTCGCCGTATTCTTTTTTGTCGAATGCAACGAAGATATCTACGTCAAACATCTCCCCTTCCTTCTTAGGCTTGATAATTGTGTGACGACGATATGAACCTGTTAGAAAATCGTCTTTAAGAATAAGCTTGCCGCGAAGAGCAACGCGTAATTCGGTTTGTTTATTTTCGATAAGCTTTCGCTCTTTGTCGTCAATTTTTAGATTGACTCGATTAAATAAATCCTCAAAATATTCATTTGTGGTCATAGTTTTATTCCTCATTTTTCATAACTTGTAGTAATCATTGCTGTAACAATATCATTGAGCAATCTTCCACGGAAATTTGTGACGGCGGTATGCCGCTTGCCATCCAAATTTCTCATTTGATCATCGGGGATTCTTCCTTTCTCATAAGGTGCATATACAATAAGAGCGCACTCATCCGGTTTCTTATTTAAGATTTTAGTTATGTCGTCCGCCCAGTCATGCCAAAAGACTAAATACATCGTTGCGCATTCGGCCCTACCAATATCCTCTTTTTTTGTTATCTCAACAATATTCTTCCTTCTAAACAGTTTCGAATCCAGTAGTAAGTTTGTTAAACTGACAAGATTGTCACCCTTTGCGAAAATTGCGATTTTCCTCTTTGCTAGTCCATTCCCAAGTCGGAGAAGAGCCGGGAATATACCCCTTCCCCATAAAACAATACCCCAAATAATACCGATAACAAGAATAATCGTCTCAATTAAGCCAATGATAGTTAGTGTATTTGTTATATTTGTCATATTATTATTCTTTATTTAAAATTCGGTACCGCTGTTACAACGACTCCCTGAATCTGAAAATTATCTGTTAATATAATCGGCTGGTGTTTTTTATTTGATGATTTCGGCTTAAGAATCAGTGCGTCTTTCGTCCGTCTAAGTTCTTTTACCGTCGCCTCGTCATCAATGAGAGCAACAACGATATCGCCGTCTTCAGCAACTGGCTGCTGACGCACTAAAACTAAATCTCCTTCATTGATTCCTGCTTCATTCATAGAATCGCCAAGTGCTCTCAAGAAAAAATATTTTGAGCCAGGACGCGCAATATCTACTGATACCGGAATCATGCCATCAATATTTTCTTCAGCAAAAATGGGCGATCCGCAGGCAACTGTTCCGACAAGCGGCACTTTAACCGTACGCGCATGCGAAAAATCCGGTTCCAAGTCCTTAACAAACTGCATTGTTCCATTCGACCGTCTTTTCAAAAATCCTTTTTCAATCAAATCATTAATAATTAAAGACGCTGAACGTGGAGATTTATATCCTAAAGCAATCATGAGATCTCGAACAGATGGAGCTCTACCATGATGCATCAGTTGATTCCTAATGTATTTCAGCGCTTCTGTATGTTTGGATCTTAATTTTACATTGTCCATTATACAGAAACATACACCTGTATAATGTCTTTGTCAAGCGCAAATTTCATAAAAAATAGCCCCTGAATTTCTTCAGGGGCTGAATAACCGGCTATGCCAGGATAACGCGTTGTCTCTAATATCTCTCTAATGTTCTCCAAATAATAATATTTCAAATCGATAAATAACTTTTTATTGCCTATTCTCTTTATTTTCTATAATTTATATCATCTCTCAATGAAAACGTTGGAACAGCTTTGATATGTAGGAAAATTTAAGTGAAAAATAAGCAAGAAATTCCAGATCTAATTGTAAGTGTGGAATCGCGCAAAGGCGGTGTTGGAAAAACTACCGCAGCTTTGTGTTTGGCTCGTCTTTTGCTGAAGAAAGGTTACGCCGTTCTAGTCTTGGATCTTGATGTAACAGGGACCAATGCGTCAGATATCGCAAAATCACCTTTCTGGAAAAATTATCTCAATATTATCCATGAAAGAAATGATAAGTATTACTACGAAAATAAAAATCGTAAACAACTTATTTTCATGCCTTCGTGGTGCACCCACGGGGCATGGTGATTTTTAAGAAAATATTGTTTGATAACACAAAGCCACACATATTCGGAGATTGGTCCTAACTGAGTTTGCTGCTGAGCGCTTCTTGTTATCATTTTACTCTTACTCCATTTATAAAAGTGGATATAGCATTGCAATGATATCTTTTGCTTTTATAAACCCAAAATATCTTGAGTCGTACGAATCTACATGATCACCCACCAAAAACATATTGCCTTCCGGAATTTTTCCGTAGAATTCGAACTTTTTCAATCTTTCTCCGTCTAATGAATATTCTTTAGCCCTCGCGATTAATTTATTTTTGCAGTAAAATTCATTCCCGATATTTTTTAATTCCTCACCAGCAATACAGCCTATTCTTTTTATTTGTGAGTCCTCGCCTTCATCTTTAATCATTGTTACCAGTTTAGAGGGAAGAGGTCTTTCCAGTCTACTCTTTAACAAAGAGAACATCACATAATCACCTGTTTTCAATTTTTCTATTTGCTTGCTTTTTATAATGAAAAATATCCTCTTATTAAGAGAAGGTGTTGTGGTTACTGCAAAATAATTGGGTATTGCGGCGCCGCCAATGACAATCAATGCGATTACAATTATTATCTTAAACCAAAACCATTTTGGCCTGTCGTTTTTAAAATTATTGAACATCTACTATTTGAGCTCCTCTCAGAATAACATCTCTCATTAATACTACTTTTGTTTTCCCAAGATCATTTACCGTGGCTTCAAGTTTGTCCATATTAGCTTTGAATTGTTCTTCTGTAATTTTGCCCTCTACCATGCCTTTCTTCTGATTTTCCAAAAAAGCCTTGATGTCCACGCCCACAATGTTTTGATTGTTTCGTGCAGGTTTTAGAATATAATAATGATAGATGTACAAAGAAGCCGTGGTAATAATTAAATTTAAGGCGACAATAATTAGAATATTGATGGACTTTTTGTTCTCATGTCCGTACTTATCGGTTAATTCAATCACTTTTGATTCGGATATGGGCTTATCATTCTTTTTTTCTTCCGTCATTTTTTGTCCCCTTTAATTTATTTTGCTTTTATTCGACTTATTATGATATAAAATATTCAAAACGGAGTGCTTTATGGACGCATTTGCTTTTTGTGTAATAGTTTGCCTGGGTATAGGTGTTATTGCTCTTTTTGTTAAAATATTTAACAAAGGGAAATCTTTGCCTCACGCAAGGGCTGAAGAATGCGACAGCGGTTTGCCGGACGTCCTTACACAACCTTGGTATGACTATATCCCCGGTAATAGGTATTATGGTAATAAATATTTTAGTGAGTTTAGAAAATATACCGGGCCTATGATGTAAAAATAATATGTAATTTATATTCATAACTTTTACTTTGAAGGACATGAATTTTTATATTCATGTCCTTTTTTATTTATTATACTTTGGTGGATCAAACTACATTGGATCACTTTTTGGGGGATATTTTATTAACCCATTTTTTAACCGTTTCCGTCGTTTTATCTACAGCATCAAGTACCGGCTTGGGATATGGAGTCATTTCATCTTCTGCCTTCTGATGTTCTCCTTTGATTCTTTCTTCTTTTTCTTTATAGGCATNNTATTATTAACTTCATTTTGAAGACCTTTGCCCATAAGCACGCCTGATGCGACATATGCTGTGTCCCTGTCTCTGTTTGCGTATCCTACATCGATCATTTCCACCGCATCAGATTTAGAAATATTATACTTTCCACTTACATAATCTACCAGTCTTGAGGATATATCCTGGCTCTGTGTTTCGTTCAGCGATACGCCTTCGGTAGCCATCTTTGTCATACCTTTTGTTTCCGCTGATCCGACTGATTCACTCAGCTGGTTAGCCCACGATCTTGAATTCCCGCTTGATAACGATCTTCTAATTGCTTCTGTTTGAGACTCCCTCCATGCTTTATTCAAGATCTCCGCTTCATGCGCAGTTACTCTTATATCCCTTGTCTCTCCGTCTACTTTTGATTTCCCTATCAACATGCCACCGCTCAAATTACCGAATGGCGTTACTCCTCCCGGAGCATTGGCACTAACCCCCACCGACATTGTGCCATTGATAGTTTTTGCAACGGATTCTCTTACTGATTTAGACAGAGAATCATCATGGCTTATCCGATTACTGTATTCTTGTAGCGTGTATCTCTCCGCAGATTTTCCCACCTCTTCGGACACTCTATTATCTTTTGAAAATTGTTTGTTGTCTGTTGCTAAATGATTCCACCGAACTTCATTTTGCAATCCGGAGGACGCAGATATGGTCATTTCTGATCTATTGTTGAGAGCCGTATTCGCGGAATAGTTGGAAAATTTTGCCTTTGCCGTGATTCCGTCCATTACAAACCATGTTCCATGTGGCGTAATAACTTCACGCCAACCCGATTCGGAGCCAAC
>PLMV01000205.1 GCA_003141615.1 Syntrophaceae bacterium | reverse complement strand
TGGAGTTCTTTAACAAGCACGTTAAAGGATTCCGGCAGACCCGACTCAAATGTATGTTCACCTTTTACGATAGATTCGTAAATCCTTGTTCTTCCTGCTACGTCATCGGATTTGACCGTGAGAAATTCCTGCAAGGCATAAGCTGCACCGTAAGCCTCCATAGCCCAAACTTCCATTTCGCCCAATCTCTGACCACCGAATTGAGCTTTACCACCCAATGGCTGCTGAGTTACCAGCGAATAGGGACCAATGGAACGCGCATGAATTTTATTATCAACCAAATGGTGTAACTTCATCATGTAAATAATGCCCACTGTAACTTCTTGATCAAAGGGCTCGCCAGTTCTACCATCAAAAAGAATTGATTGTCCTGTTTCCGGCAAATCAGCTTTTCTTAACATCTCTCTAATTTGATTTTCAGGGCAACCATCAAAAACCGGACTCGCTACAAGCATTCCTTTTTTCAAACGCCCCACAAATCTTTTGATCTCCTCAACAGAAGCTTGATCAATAAATTTGTCAAAATCCGGAGAAGAATAAGCTTTTTTCAATTCGTTTTTAATATTATTCAAATTAGAGTTTTTGTTCCAAAGTTCATTCAAACCTTTGCCTATTGATTTTGCCGCCCAGCCCAGATGAGTCTCCAGAATTTGTCCAACATTCATTCGTGAAGGAACGCCCAGAGGATTCAGTACAATATCCACAGTAGATCCATCAGCAAAACAAGGCATATCTTCTTCCGGCAAGATACGCGATAAAACACCTTTATTGCCATGCCTTCCCGCCATCTTATCACCTACGGAAAGTTTTCTTTTAATAGCGACATAAACCTTGACCATTTTAATAACACCGGGAGGAAGCTCATCGCTGGCTTTAATCTTATCCAATTTCTCCGCAAAATGAGCGTGAACAAAATCAATTTTTCTCTCCAGAGAAGCAATCATGTTATTTATCTTTTCTTCTGAACCGTCGTTTTCAGCAATGGTAATTTCTTTCCAGCAGGAGAAAGGCAGATTCGCCCAAACCTCTTTCGTGATTTTATCGCCTTTCTTTAAAATTGTTTTCTTTTTAGCGTCCACTATTTTGGTTGCCGCAGTTTTTCCGATAATAACCTTTGTAATATCTTTTTTAATTGTCTCAGTCAGGATACGGATTTCATCATCCCGGTCTTTGGTTATTTGTTCAATAGCATCGGCTTCGATAGCCTGCGAACGCAGGTCGCTATCCGCACCTTTCCTTGTAAAAATTTTAGCGTCAATAACCGTGCCTTCAACTCCGGGAGGCACACGCAAAGATGTGTCACGCACATCGCTGGCTTTTTCGCCAAATATCGCCCGTAAAAGTTTTTCCTCGGCAGATAACTGAGTTTCACCTTTAGGTGTGATCTTGCCGACAAGAATATCGCCTGACTTAACCGAAACGCCTATGGAAATAATGCCGCTTTCATCCAAGTTCTTCAGCACTTCTTCGCCAACATTGGGAATATCACGCGTAATTTCTTCTTTGCCCAATTTGGTATCGCGGGACATGGTTTCAAATTCTTCAATATGAATTGATGTAAAAATGTCTTCTTTAACTATTCTTTCGCTAACCAAAATAGAGTCTTCGTAGTTGTAACCACCCCAAGACATGAAGGCAACCATAACATTTCTGCCCAGCGCCAACTCACCATTATCAATTGCCGGCCCATCGGCCAGTATATCTTTTTTATGGAGATGATCACCAACGTCGACTATAGGTTTCTGGTTAAAACAAGTATCCTGGTTAGAGCGTTGATATTTAGCTAAAGTATAAATATCAACACCGCTGTCGATGCCATCTTCTTCGGGATGGTCAGCCCGGACAATAATTCGCGAGGCATCAACGCTTTCTATAACGCCTGACCTTTTGGCAACAACAACTGCCCCGGAATCACGGGCGACAACCGATTCTATGCCTGTACCTACTACCGGCACTTCCGGACTCATCAGGGGGACAGATTGTCTCTGCATGTTTGAACCCATAAGCGCACGATTGGCATCATCATGTTCCAAAAACGGAATTAATGCTGCTGCTACACTGACAAGCTGGGTGGGAGAAACGTCCATCATTTTAATTTCTTCCGGCACAACTGAAACAAAATCGCCACCTTTTCTAACGGATATCAATTCCTCAACAAATTTGTCATGCTTATTCAGGGGACGATCTGCCGACGCGACATTTTGGTTTTCTTCTTCAATCGCTGTTATAAAACGGACTTCATCTAAAACGCGGCCTTTTTCTACAAGCCTGTAAGGAGTTTCAATAAAGCCAAATTCGTTAACTCTGGCATAAGTACTCAAAGAAACAATCAAACCGATATTAGGTCCTTCCGGCGTCTCTATCGGACAAATACGACCGTAATGGGTGGGATGAACATCCCGGACTTCAAATCCGGCTCTTTCCCGCGTCAAACCACCAGGTCCTAATGCGGAGAGGCGTCTCTTGTGCGTAATTTCAGAAAGGGGATTGGTCTGATCCATAAACTGAGAAAGCTGGCTGGAATTAAAAAACTCATTGACAACGGCAGACACGGGTTTAGCGTTAATCAGGTCATGCGGCATCATTGTTTCGATATCCTGCAAACTCATTTTTTCTTTGATCGCCCGCTCCATGCGCACCAAACCAATACGGTACTGGTTTTCAATAAGCTCTCCAACAGATCGCACTCTGCGGTTTCCTAAATGGTCAATGTCATCGACGCTGCAATCCCCNNGATACATTCAGATGTAATTTGTAATTCATCTTGGCGCGGCCGACATTCGATAAATCATACGTCTCCGGTTCAAAAAAGAGGCTTTTGAAAAATTTCGCTGCCGTCTCCGGAGTGGGAGGATTGCTGGGACGCAACCGGCGATATATTTCCATTATTGCATCCTCGGAGGTATCAAT
>PLMV01000023.1:7961-26191 GCA_003141615.1 Syntrophaceae bacterium | reverse complement strand
AAGGTTGAGGAACCTGCTACTCCTGTTGCTGACGCCAAAGTTAAAGAGCCAGTTGCTTCCAATGAAGCCGTTACTGCCGCTGCCACACCCGTTGCCGCTGCCACACCCGTTGCCGCTGCCACACCCGTTGCCGCTGTCGCACCTGTTGCCGCTGCCGCACCTGCTGCCGCTGCCGCACCCGTTGCCGCTGCCACACCTGTTGCTGCCGATAATCTATCTCAAGTTAACAATAAACAAATTGAGAAAAAATCTGCCTCCGAAGAAGCTGTCCGAAATTTGTTAAATAAATGGTTAACCAGTTGGAAATCAGGCGATATGAAAACTTACCGCAGTTGTTATGCATCAAATTTCCAGTCAGAGGTAACGTACATAAATGCCTTGGTATCCTATAAAACCAATGTGCACAAGAAAAGTAAAAAAATAAATATTAGCATTGATAAATTGCAAATATCAGCGGATGAAAATATTGCAACGGCAGAATTTACTCAACATTACAGTTCGGCCATATTAAAATATTCAGGCAAAAAGAAATTGGAGTTAAGAAAAATAAACGACGAATGGAAAATATACAGAGAAATTATGTAACCATAATAAGCACAGTGCATACGTATTAATTTACAAGGCTGCTTTAAGTAAACATTGCTTGCCCTAAATACCCAAGAGCCAATGTGTTAAATCGCGGTTAGCGTCTTAGTCTAAAATCTCCTTCAATCCGTATTTCTCAATTCTGACATCTGTACAATTCTGATCCTTTGTAGGTAAAAGAGATAATCGAGATAAGGGTTAATTGGCGCTGTGTGTCAATTCAAATATAGGTCAGGACAGATCGTCATTTTGGTAATTGCTGCAAAACTATTTTCCGGGTCGACTACCAACGGAATATTGAAGTGTTCTGCCAATGGACTGAAAATCTTTTTCCAGCTTGCTGATGATTGCTACTGCTGAACCAACATCTTTTCTACCCGGATAAATATCATAGCGGGTTTTATAATTTTCAGGCGTGAAGTCCGGCATAACAACGTTGGCTCCGGCCTGTAGTGCCTGAAGCCGTCCCTTTGGTTGAAGAGTTGCCAGAGCGGTAGTTGCCGGAATATTGGTGTTGCGGGTGATCAGGCGCGCGAGCGCTAAAACACGCAGTGTCAGTTCCAAATCATCATGGCCGATTCCGGCAAGAGGCGTGTCGGGATGGGCTATAAACGGGCCGATTCCCAGCATATCAGCATCCAGATATTTCATCACCAACAGATCATCGGCTAATATTTCCGGTGTTTGCCCCGGCAATCCCACCATGTTTCCTGTTCCGGTTTCAAACCCCAGTTCCTTCAGCCGGCGCAGGCATTGCATGCGGTTTTCCCACTCACAGCCGGGGCGCAGATAGCGATAAAGATCAAGCGATGCCGTTTCGTGTTTTAATAAATAGCGATTAGCCCCCGCTCGCTGAAACGCATTATAATCGTTTAAAGCACGCTCGCCAATGGATAAGGTGATGATTAAATCTGTTTCTTTCCGAATTCGCTCGATCAGGCGGCAGATGATATCCTGTGAGTAAAAAGAATCTTCGCCGGATTGCAGCACCACCGTAGGGACGCCTGTATTTTTGATTTGTTCCGCAGTGGCGATTATTTCATCTTCGGACATCCGGTAGCGGCTGAGGCTGGCATTGCCTTTGCGCAGGCCGCAGTAAAGGCAATTGCGTTCGCAGTGGTTGGAGAACTCGATAATGCCGCGCAGAAATATTTCATCGCCTACTTTCTCTTTTCTCACCTTGTCGGCAGCGGCAAAGAGTTCAGGAGAGTACTTAGCCGGAAGAGAGAGCAGTTGAATAATCTCTTTGCGGTTTAAATCCTTGCCGTCTTGAGCTTTGCCGATCAGATTTTCCGCGGATTTAGATATAGACATCTCTTGTGCCATCCTCTATCTTTTTCAGTTGGTCGCAAACCATCTTCTTTCTTTTTGTTTTGAATTTTTCATCCAGAATATTTTGAATTAATTTTTTCCCGGCATCGCGTGTTGCAGGACTTGCGTAATCCAGCAGATACTCTTTAAAAGAGAAAACGGCATTGGTCTGGCAGAATTTTTGAATCAGACCCGGTTTGGCCAAATCCATGAAGTCCTTGCCCGTGCGTCCCAGCCGGTAGCAGGCCGTGCAGAAGCTGGGAATATGGCCATGCTCGGTTATATCTAAAATGACTTCATCGAGTGTCCGTGTATCGCCGAGATTAAACTGCGCGGCGCGGAAAGCGTCGCTGGAATCTTCCTGATAGCCGCCGGGATTGGTTCGCGAACCGGCGCTGATCTGAGAGATACCCAGCGCAAAAACTTCAGAGCGCAAGGCGGGTGTTTCTCTTGTGGAGAGAATCATTCCCGTGTAGGGAACGGCCATGCGGATGATGGCGACCAGTTTCTTAAAATCATGATCGCTGACCGGATGAGGAGGTTTGATGGCCGCCGGCGCGTTGAAAGCAGGTTCCAAACGGGGAATAGAAATGGTATGAGGTCCGACGCCGCAATCCTGCTCCAGTTGCAGAGCGTGGGAAAGCAGCCCTAAAACTTCAAACTTGTAATCATAAAGACCAAACAACGCGCCCAGTCCCACATCGTTAATACCGCCTTCCTGCGCGCGATGCATCGCGGTGAGTCGTTTGGCGTAATCCTTTTTGGGACCGGATGGATGCATCGTCTTGTACGTTTCATGATGGTAAGTCTCCTGAAATAAAACAGCAGTGCCGATGCCTGTTTTCTTCAACAGCTTATATTCATCCACTTCCAGCGGAGCGATTTCCACGTTGATCCGCCTTATTTCTCCTCCGTGTTCCGTTTTTACGGAATATGCCGTTTCAATAGCTTCCATGAAATATTCCAGACTGGAACGGCTGGGATGTTCGCCGCAGAGCATCAGCAGTCGCTTGTGACCTTCCCGTTCCAGAACCTGCACTTCTTTAGCGATTTGATCCATCGTCAGGGCAACACGGTTGAGTTCCTTATTATCACTCCTAAACCCGCAATAAAGACAATTATTGGCGCAGAGATTAGCCACATAAAGCGGCGCGAACAAAACAAGGCGGTTGCCGTAAATGTCCTCTTTGATCTTATGGGCTGTCTGCCAAATCATGGAGATGAGCTCATCATCTTCCGTCTGGAGCAGCACGGCAACTTCTTCCGGCGTGAGACCTTTGAGTTCTTTGGCTTTGGCTATGATTTCCCGAACTCTTTCGGGCGCGGGGTTTTTTGTTTTGTCCAATATGTTTTCAATTTTTGTATCGTCGATAAAATCTTTAATCATTTGAATAATCCTTATGCTTTAGTCAAAGCTGATTTAACCTGAATGCCTTTGAGCGCTCCCAATTTTCCAGTCAGAGCGCCAATGTCATCCGTGGAGGCATGTACAATAAGCGCAATGATATGCAGATTTTTGGGTGAATAGGGAATCCCCATCCGGCCAATAATTACATCACCAAATTCACTTAAAATCGCGTTAACATTTTCGGCCTGACTGGTTCTGTTTGTGATGATAATGGTAATTGTTCCAACTCGCTTGTCCATATTCTTCTCCAGTGTATCATTAATCCTGCTCCGCTTCGCTACGGGGATAATTCGACCTGCAAGTTTCAGTGCACTTCGTTTCTGAAACTTGGGTCTCATTAAAAAAGGTTTGATTCCCGGAAGAATCAAACCTTTATATTAAAGACTTTAAGCTTCCCTCAAGATCAGAAAGTTACCCTCCCTCTCAGGCCAATTATTCTTTGAATTTAGACTATCCTGAAAAACATCATTTTGTCAATTTGATTTTTTATTATATAAAGAAAACGAGCTTGACTTCAATGATAGTTTCGACCATATTTCCTGTGAATGTGGCGAAAGGAATGAGCTGATGAAAATATTATACTATGATTGTTTTGCCGGCATCAGTGGCGATATGAATCTGGGTGCGATGCTTGATCTGGGTGTTGATCAAAAATATTTATTGAAAGAGCTTGGCAACCTGCCCATCGATTCTTATAAAATAAAAGTTTATAAAGATAAGCGCGGGGGCATTACCGGCACAAAAGTTGATGTGATTGTTCCATCTCAGAAAAAAACTTCTTCCCGGCAGACCCTGCAAAAACGCACATACCGGGATATTACACAAATGATCAAGCAAAGCAATTTATCCGCTAACGTCAAAAAGATCAGCCTTGATATTTTTACCCGCCTTGCCCGGGCGGAAGGAAAAATCCACGGGCATAAAATTGAAAATGTGCACTTCCATGAAGTTGGCGCAATCGATTCGATTATCGACATAGTCGGTGCGGCAATTTGTCTGGACTATTTAAAGGTCGACAAGGTGATCTCTTCACCCATCCAGGTCGGTTCCGGCATCATCAATTGCAGTCATGGAACATTCCCTGTACCGGCGCCGGCCACGGCGGAAATTCTTCAGGGCATTCCCATTAAAACCGGTCTTATACCTTTTGAGGCCACAACTCCCACGGGAGCGGCAATCATTGCCGCAACAGCGGCATACTTTACAGAAAAAATTGATTTCACACCGCAGAAAATAGGTTACGGATTGGGCAGTAAAGATTCAACGATACCAAATGTACTGCGCTTATTTTTGGGCGAGATATCCGCCGATGCAGTAAAAGCGGATGATCCGGAAACAGGCGTTGCGGTCATTATCGAATGCAATATTGATGATATGAATCCGGANNAAGTTGCCAAGTCCATGCTGAGGCGGGAAATGGTAAAAGTAAAAACCAAGTATGGCGAAATAACGATAAAAAGTGGCTACTTAAACGAACGCATAATCAAGTCCAAGCCGGAATATGAAGATTGTAAGAGACTGGCAAAGGAAAATGGTGTCACCATTCAAGATATATATGAAAGTATCCGCCTGACTAAAAGGAAAAAAAATGAATACTGACGCATTAAAAGTTCTTCTGGAAAATATCCGCGACGGAAAGATCGATGTCGAAGCCGGCATCTCTAAGTTGAGAAATTTATCTTATGTTGATTTGGGTTGCGCCAAACTCGATACACACCGCGAGTTGCGCGTCGGTTATCCGGAGGTGATCTTCTGCCCGGGCAAAACCACTGATCAGATAAAAATTATTATCCAGGCCATGATGGACGGAGATGCGAACATTCTCGCCACACGCGCAAGCGTTGAAGTTTTTGCCGCAGTCAAAGAAGTTTGTCCTGCTGCTTTGTATCATCCGCTTGCCCGGACAATTACGCTAACAAGAAAAAAACTGCCTCTGCCCGAAAATTATATCGCTGTAGTCACAGCAGGAACTTCCGATTTGCCCGTTGCTGAAGAGGCAGCCGTTACTGCCGAAATTTTCGGCAATCGGGTGGAAAGAATTGTGGACGTTGGTGTGGCCGGCGTTCATCGCTTATTTGACCAGTTGGATTTGATCCGTGGAGCGCGCGTAATTGTTGTGGTTGCCGGAATGGAGGGAGCTTTACCCAGCGTTGTCGGTGGTCTTGTGGACAAACCAATCATCGCGGTGCCAACTTCTGTAGGCTATGGCGCAAGCTTCCAGGGAGTGGCTGCTTTGTTGGCGATGCTGAACAGTTGCGCCGGCGGAGTATCGGTTGTAAACATCGATAATGGTTTTGGCGCTGGCTATATAGCCAGCATGATTAATAAGCTGAAATAATTATCCCAACCTACACTTGATTTAATAAATGATGTTAAATTAAGTTTTGCCTTGTTATTGCTAACACCTACAAACAAATAGATTAATGAAGCCGGAAAAACTGAAGATTAGCAATTGAAAGAGAGTAATACTCCGTATCAGCGGCGGTGGCTGTGTATTCCGCTCTGGAGCGGTTAAATGAAGCCAATAAACTGCTGGAAGAAAAACTTGTGATGGAAAATATTTTTGAACCCTGATACCAATTCCGCTTTCCAAGGTCATTCCAAGACCCCGTGCTTTATTCCAATATTCCATTAAAGGTTAAGTTCTTTTTTTAGATCAGTGTGCGATTTCCATTTTTTATTTTTCATTTTAACTTCAAGTGCGGCGTAATAATCATTCCTGTCTTCCTCAATTTCTTTTAGTCGCAAATATTCTTGATAGTCAACTATGACAGCCACTGGTTTGTTATCTTGTTTAACCAATTGAGTTTTAATCATGATATGCCTCCTGCCGATGTTTAATCTCGTAAATTAGCATTATTTTACCATCGTCCTCAAATATAATGCGGTAATTTCCTGCTCGCAATCGCTTAAAATTACCATATTTGCCTTTTAGAATCTTAATGTCAGAATCCTTTTGCTTATAATTATCTATTGCAAAAGTTTCAATTGCCGTTATGATCATTGCAGCGCTTTTTTTATCGCCTTTGCATATCTTTTTGATCTGTTTTTCAGCTTTTTCGGAATATCTAATATCCATATTATTGTGACCTGAAAATTTAAAATATTATATAAAGGCCTATCTTTATTTGTTGTTATCATAGCATAATCATAAGTCTTTTGTAATTGATTATTTTTCTCAGGCGGCAAAATCAGCGGCAGTGGCCGTATATTCCGCTCCAGAGCGGTTAAATGAAGCCAATAACCGGCTGGAAGAAAAACTTCGTATTGAAAATATTTTTGAACACTAATAATCTTTTACTTTTATTGAAGGCCCCGCCCCCGCAGGGACAGGGCTTTAACCTATCTGGTCTTTCTAATGCGTGCCTACAATGAGCTGATACCACTTGTTACCATCGTCGTCTACCATCGTCGCTGTACCCACACAAAACGTCCCATCGTATGATATTTGCCCATTATACGTTGAATTCTCCAATGTGGTTAGAATGCCCGACGAAGTGATGCTGCCGGTGCCCCCGCTACTAGGAGTTAAACTGCTACTACGACTCCACGTCGCATTGCTATAGGTATAGGTGCCGCCGCTGGTCACTGTTTGGGTTTCAGCAGCCCAAAAAGCATATGGGTTGCTCACGTAGTCGGGGGAGTTGGTGAAGTCGACTTCGGCAACTACATGCTGGGGATATGTTCCAGCGGGTAATGGACCGGCAGTATAAGTCTGTCCGGCAATCTGGATAATAAACAAATTATAGTCGCTTCCACTGGTCGTGTCTGTTACCACGATCGTCTTCTTGTCGGCCGAAAGAAATCCGTGGAAATTCGTATCTCCACTTTGCGTAACGTTTCCACTACTATCCACCGAGAGTGTCCCTGGGGAGGACGGCGGCGTTTGAGGACCTGTTGGATTGGTAAGACTGGTAAAGGTTACTACACCGCTTGCATTGGTAGTTCCCGTCCCATATTGCCAGCTAGGCTCGTTTGTTGTCGAGCTGTACAACTCATGGAAAACGAACGACAAGTTTTGCACATCGGCGTTGCTGTATGTAGTCCCCGGCACCACTTTCTGCATGATCCGCAAATCAGCACGGGTCGGAGGGCTGCCGCCATTGTCGCTTGTTCCAGCGATGAAATTCTTATTTGATGTCATAGTCATGTTAAGGTTTGGTGGCGCGCTGACGCCACTTGCAGTTATAACGCCATTTGAACCAACGGTAAATATTACCGTTCCTGCCGCTGGGCAAGTCGTGCTTCCCGTAGAATCAAGACCACTCGAACAAGTTAAATTGCCGGAAGCATCGAAGCTTACGATAGCATGGGTCCATTTGCTCGTGCTGCCTGTCTCCAGTATATGATAAGCCCATGTTCCCACAAGATCAGCCTGGGTGATCGTGCCAGTTGGGGTTTGAGAGTAGGCGACCGTCAGGGCGGTATTGAAGCCTGTAATGGGTGTGGCAGTAGATGCATCCCCCAGCAGGGTTGTGTATGGGACGCCGGTATTGGTCGTGGCCGTTGACAGTGCAGTCAGCATGTCGTCGCTAACATTCCCAGAAGTAGGCGTGAAGGTCGTGGTGATCGGGTTGTTGGCACTAAGCTGGGTTAGTCCGTTCAGGAGGGTGGTGCTCAAGTTGGTGAGTGCCGTGTTCACTTGGGTTTGGGTGATAGAGGCCAACGATGCAGGATTGGAGCTTAATCCGGCAAACCATGTGCTGGGGGTTGCTGTACCCACCAGATTGGCAACAAGCAGATCGGTGAGCGGTGTGACATTTACGGTACCTGTGGAAATGGCAATGGAGTTGTAGTTCGTCGTGTTCGCTACTCCGTTGATTGTGCCACCACTCACCTCCACCGCACAAGGTAATGTTTCTCCGGAGAAAGTGACTTGCCAAGCACCACCCGTGTCTGTGGTCGTGGAGAAAGGGCTACCTGCCGCGCAAATAACGCTGATGTTCCCGCCTACTATCGGAGTACCCACCGCCGCAATACCATTGATCGTTCCACTGGTTCCGGTGCTGGCAGCCGGAGTGCTACCACCACTGCTACTACTGCACGAGGTTATAAAGACTGCTACAAAAAAGATTAATACAATACCCAACAAACATTTAATGCTTTTCATACACTCCTCCTTCTTACGTTTAATAATGCATATTCTTCCATTGTTTTTTCTGGAATATAAATGCCCTTTTCAATTTAATTAAAAGAGAACTAATCAAAAACCAAATCCACCATAAAAAACTAGGACTTCATACGGGGGGAATATTGCCGCTAATACAACGAATATTTTTTTCATTGCCCCCTCCCATCGCAAATAAAAAAATACCCATGCATCCGCTAAAGAAACATGGGTTTTATAATTGATGTATTAATATAAAAAAGTTTTGAAAAGTTTAAATCTGTCTGTCTGTCTGTGCATGCTGTATGCCATCATTTGTTGATGCAATCCTTTTCCAGAATTTTAATGCAGACATCTATTTTCTTGATGGAAAAATAGTTATAGTAAATTTAAGTAAATGTCAAAGAAAAATATTTATTGCTTCACAAAATATAAGGTTATGAATTATGTTTATTACAAATTGAAAGAAAGCATATCCGTGAAAAATCCTAAATGCTCACTAACAGGAAGTTATCGACAGAGTATATTTTTATTTTAAGGTCAAGTTCTGTTCAGGGCAAATCCACTGAATTATTTCACTTTAGTGTATTCTGTCCGGTATCAATCACTTCGTTCATGCTGCCGGTGCGGTAACCTTTCAGGTCTAAAGAAGTATACGCAAAACCAATTTTCTGGAATTGTTTATATACATTGTCCATAAGCTTCAGATCGAAAAACTTGAGCCGTTCGGTTTCTGCCACTTCAATCCGCGCTGTATCACCATGATGGCGCACACGTACCTGTTTGAAGCCCAAATCAAGCAGAAATTGCTCAGCCCTGTCCACCATTGCCAGTTTCTCTTGTGTTATTTTCTCACCGTAAGGAAAGCGCGAAGCCAAACAGGCAAAAGCCGGTTTATCCCAAGTGGGCAATCCCATCTGTTTTGATAATTTTCTGATAGCATCCTTCCCGAAGCCGACATCTTTAAGCGGACTGATAATCCCCAGTTCTTTGATGGCCCGCATTCCAGGACGATAATCACCGAGGTCATCGATGTTTGATCCTTCGGCAATGTATTTAATATTGTATTTTTGAGCGACTTCCTTAATTTTGGAAAATAATTCGTATTTGCACAAATAACATCGATTAGGCGGATTAGTGGTAAACCCTTCAATATCCAATTCCTCTGATTGAATAATAATATGCTTAATCCCGGCGCTACGGGTAAATTTTGCGGCTTCCTTAAACTCTCTTTCCGGATAAGTTAACGAACGCGCCGTTACAGCAATAGCTCGATCTTGTAAGACATCATGAGCAATCTTCAAGAGAAACGTGCTATCCACGCCGCCCGAATAAGCCACAGCCAAAGAACCCATTTTTTCGATATGACTCTTAAGCTGTTTTAATGTATTCTGAAGTCTCATGAGTATGATTATATAACACAAACAAAAACTCAATGCTGCTGAATTTATTGTGAGACTCAAATTTAATGAAACACAGATATTACAAACGCAGTGCAGTAATATCTGCATGTTGAATTATCCCGCCAACAGCGGAGGGTACAATACCCCGCAGCTTGCTGCGGAATTGTTTCCAAAGCTTGCTTTGGGGTTCATACCCGTGATTTAAGCAGTAATCAGCCGCAACTATACAAAGATATAAATTTTTATCTTTTTTAAATATTATTTCTAACACAATATTTGACAATACATCCATTTGGTGATATTTTTTTCAACAATTGCTAAGATTTACCCACTGCTCGGTTATAATCGGGACTATCTATTCATACTCATTTTATGCTTAAGCAAAAGAAAGGAGCGTAGAAATGAACAGAAGAGAGTTCTTGAAGGCTGGTTTGGTAGGAACTACAGCAACTTTAATCGGGACGAGTGATCTTGCCCACGCATTGCAATATGCAGCATCGGCACCTTTCGTCTTTCCCACACCTGTTTATAGAACCCTTGGCCGTACAGGCCTGAAGATTACGGTCGTAAGTTTCGGGGCGATGCTGACACCGGAGGCGGAAGTGATGGAAGTTGCCTTTGATCACGGTATCAATTACGTCGATACGGCGCGCAAATATATGGGTGGCAAGAACGAGGAAATTGTCGGCAAGGCATTAAAAGGCAGGCGCGATCGCGTTTATCTCGCAACGAAAATCCAGCATGCTTCGGTATCCAAAGCGGCCATTTTCAAAGATGTGGAAACAAGCCTGAAAACGCTGGAAACGGATTATATAGACGTCATCCAACTGCACAACCTTACCGATGGGATCAGGATCTCAGATCCGGAGATCAGGGAAGCTTTGGTGCGACTGAAAGAGCAGGGGAAGGTGCGTTTCTTCGGGGTGACCACGCACACAAACCAGGTGCAGGTGCTCAATGCCCTGATGGAAGATAAAGACCGTTTTTTTGATACGGCTCTTGTAGGCTATAATTTCAAGAGTGATAAAGATTTGAAGGAAACTATAGCGAAAGCCGCACAAAAAAAAATCGGCATCATTGCGATGAAAACTCAAGCCGGTGGTTATGTAACGGATGCACTGAGCCCGATTAGTCCTCACCGGGCAGCCCTCAAATGGGTGCTTCAGGATAAGAATGTCACAGCGGCAATCCCCGGCATGCGGGATTTGACTGAACTTAGAGAAGATGTCGGCGTGATGGGTCTAAAATTAAGCTATTTCGACGAGCTTGTTCTACAGCGCTATGGCGCTGCCGTAAGTCCATACTACTGTCACTTCTGCGGGAAGTGCGAATCTACCTGCCCCAATGGTGTAGCAATCAGCACGATCAACCGATGCATCATGTATGCGGAAGCATACATGAGCATGGAGCTTTCCCGTGCTACATACAGAGAAGTTCCGGCGATTGCTTCAGCCTCCGTATGTCTGGACTGTCAGACTTGTGTGGCAAGGTGTGTCAATCGTCTTGATATTCCCGCGAAGATGGCACGGGCCAGAAAAATATTGGCTTAGGAGAAATATGCACAACAATTCTCATACCAGGCCGTCTTTTCTATTTACTTTTTTAATAATAATCATGGCTTTGTCGAATCCAGTCCATGCTGCCGGCCTTTCCATCAAAGATATTCTTCCCGGAAAAGGCTTTGCTGAGAACTGGGTAATTGAGGAAAAAGTGAAGCTTTATGACAAGGATACCCTGTTCGATCATATCGATGGAGAAGCCGAACTATATTTCCCTTATGGGTTTGACGCTATGGCCACCGCAAGTTATGTAAATAAGCAGAATCCGGATTTATCCATTGTCGCTGATGTTTACAGAATGGCCTCTGTGCTTGATGCTTTTGGAATTTACTCCAACTACCGCAAGACAAATAATTTGTGGGTTGCGATTGGCGCCGAGGGATTTGTGTCTTCTTCCCAATTAATGTTCTATCAGGACAGATATTTTGTGCGGCTGCAAATCGCAGGAGCAACAAGTCTCGAAAAAGATATCTTCCTGGCATGCGCCCGGGCTATTTCCGGAAACCTCCCGGCGGGTTTCGGTCAGCCCAAAGAGCTGGAGATTTTGAAGATTCCGGCGCTTGTGCCAAAGAGCGAACGGTATCTTGCGCAAAGCCTTCTGGGGTATGTCTTCTTTCGCAAGGGAATTATCGCTGATGCCGCAGCGCAAGACGAAAAGATGCAGATTTTTGTAATACACGAGGATACGCAAGCTGCTGCCCGCAAGACTTTTGATCAGTACCATTCTTATCTTAAGGCAGAAGGGCAGGGCATTCAAATGACCGGGAATCCGGCCCGCATGCAAGTAATCGCCGTCGATCCTTTGTATGGCGGAGTGTTAGTAGAGCAGTCGGGACGCTATATCATCGGTGCGGTCCGAGTCAAAAATACATCTGTAGCCAAACAGCTTATCGAACAACTGCGTGGAAGAATCAATGCAGACGCTGGTGGTTGATACAAGAGTTATTAATTTCAGAAGATAAACCTTTACTAAAAATATTTGTGAGTGTCCGATGGATCGCAGGGATTTTCTTAAAACCACTATTGTCACAGGTATTACCTTAGCCATACCGGGTAACGCAAGTTTATTTATCAAAGCACTGGAGGCTGCGGAGAAGACAGACCTCGTTGTCGCTCACGGCCTAACACCTGCCGGGATAACAAAAGCGGCCATTAATGGCTTGGGTGGCATCAGGGCTTTCATATCCAGGGGAGACATTGTTGTCGTTAAACCGAATATCGGATGGGATAGACTGCCCGAATTTGCGGCAACTACGAATCCGGAAGTGGTGTCAACAGTGGTTGCCTTGTGTTACGAAGCGGGGGCAAAGCAGGTCAAGGTTTTTGACCACAGTGTTGTGGATCCACGGCGGTGCTATAAGCAAAGCGGCATTTCCGCGGCAGCCACTGCTGTCGGCGGCATTGTCAGCTATATAGATGATAGAAAATTCCGTGACGTAACATTATCCGGTGTTGCCCTGAAATCATGGCCTCTTTATACCGAAGCTATCGAAGCGGACAAGTTTATTAATATTCCCATTGCCAAGACCCATGGCCTTTCCACTCTTACCCTGGGGATGAAAAACCTGATGGGAATCATGGGCAGTTCTCGGGGAAGGATACACCAGCGCATTGATGGCAGTCTGGTAGATCTTGCCATGGCCGTTAAGCCTACGCTGATTATCCTTGATGCGGTGCGCATACTGACTGCAAATGGACCGCAGGGAGGAGACCTTGCTGATGTCAAGCAGCTCAATATAGTTGTTGCAGGCAGGGATCAGGTGGCCGTCGACGCTTTTGGCGCCACGCTCTTCGGCTTGAAAGGGGCAGCCTTAGGCTATGTCGTGGCCGGACACAAAGCGGGACTGGGAACCATGGACATCTCTAAATTGAGAATCAAAAAAATAAATGTTTGATCACTGATTTTCCCCCTTTTACTTGTGCCCTTTAGGGTATAAAGGGGGATCAAGGGGGATTTTTCAGGTGATTCACTTACATAAAATCTCCCTTTAACCCCTCTTTGAAAAGAGGGTAATTACGCAGTGCCCGTAGAGCTTTTATGTGATCAGAAAAATTCGTATAGTCACGCAGGGATTATTTTTGCTGACATTTTTGTGGCTCTTTCTGCAGACTGAATCCAAGGGAGCTGACGAACTCGGCTATCCGGTTAAAATATTTTTAGATGCTGATCCTCTGATTTTCATCACCACAATCCTTTCCAGCCGAGAATGGCAGCAAACATTTTTCCTGGCCATTTTGGTGATCATTGCTACTATAGTTCTGGGGCGTGTTTTCTGCGGCTGGGTATGTCCTATGGGAACGCTGAATAACATGGTCGGCGCTTTGCAAAAAAAACGTTCCTCAAGAGCCCCGTTAAACTGGCATTGGTTGAAATATTGCATCCTGATTTTTCTGATTACTTTGTCACTTTTTTCTTTGCAGTTCACCGGCATTCTTGACCCTATTTCACTTCTGATTCGTTCATTTTCGTTGTCTGTTTATCCGCTAATCGTCTATGCAACAAAGGCCACATTTGACTTGTTCTATAATTTGAATATCCCTTTTCTGGTTAATATTTCCGAATTCATCTACACACTTTTTAAAAAAATCTGGCTTCCCTTCCAGCAGCCATTTTTTCTTCAAAGCGTTTTTCTGGGGCTATTGTTCTTCATCATTCTGGGCCTGAATCTTCTGGAGAAACGTTTCTGGTGTAAATATCTGTGCCCTCTGGGAGCCCTTCTGGGGCTGCTCTCCCGCTTTGCATTTCTGCAACGGTCGGTAAGCGAAGGCTGCAATTCCTGCGGAGCCTGTGATTTTGCCTGTCAGGGGGGCGCCTCTCCTGATCAAAAAGAAAAATGGCATAATACGGAATGCATGGCTTGTATGAACTGCGATGATCTCTGTCCGCAAAATGCCGTCGGGTTCGGATTTTTTAAAAAGACGCAGACAGCTTCCGTTGACTTGGGTAAAAGAAGAATCATTGGTACGATCCTGTCCGGCCTGATCGCTGTCCCCCTGATGAGGATTACAGCGATCAACAAACAGGCGGGCGCAGCGGAGCCTAAATTAATCCGGCCGCCGGGTTCCCTCGATGAAAAACAATTTCTGGCCAGGTGTGTAAAATGCGGTGAATGCATGAAGGTTTGTATTACCAATGGTCTCCAACCGGCATTTCTGGAGGCGGGAATTGAGGGGATCTGGTCACCCGTTCTTATTCCGCGCATCGGCTATTGTGAATATCGCTGCACACTCTGTGGTCAGGTCTGTCCGACAGGTGCGATAAAGAAATTGGAACTGCCGGAAAAAGAAAAAGTAAGAATAGGTCTGGCTATGATTGATAAGGGCAGGTGCCTGCCCTATGCCCATGCAACGCCTTGTATTGTTTGCCAGGAGGTTTGTCCTACTCCGAAGAAAGCAATCTGGCTGGAAAAGGCAAAAGTGATGAACAGAAACGAGAGTGTCATGACATTAAATCAGCCACACGTTGATCTGGAGCTATGCATTGGCTGCGGGCTCTGTGAGGCAAAGTGCCCTATTCTTGGTCAGCCGGCGATTTATGTTACCAGTATTGGGGAATCGCGATCCAAGGAAAATCAATTATTGCTGTCATAAAAGACTATCGTTAAGAGATTGCGTAAACTCTTAACGATAGTTTTTTAAAAATACCGGTTAAATACAAATAGTTTCCCTTTTGTATATCATCTTAAAAATATACGTTGCAGGATTTAGAGTATTTCTTCCTGTAATCCTTAAATCATCAACTGCAACCTGTATACAACCTTTTAATCGGAAATCATCAAAAAATTATAATTCAAGACCAGATAAATCTCTTTCATTTCATCTTGACAAGCGATCCTCCATTTCATATACACTTTTGCCAAAGGATAATTTGTTTCTCCGGCGTATGAAAATGATGATTATTCCCCGATTAAATCGTAAATATATATCTTTCTTCTTTGCGATCGTGTTTCTATTTGCCTCCCTGGCAATTACGTTCCATCATCATGATGATGGGTATGAACATCATGAATGTCCATTATGTGTTGCCGCAACTTTATTTTCCTCCAGTAATTTAGAAATTCACGAAACCTTTGTTTTCTATCCAACAGCAATTTACCTTCACCAGCCTGAAGAATCCTTTCATCAGGCTTTATCCAAATTTCCCGTATATTCTGATCGTGCTCCGCCAACTTCAATACCTGTCTAGTTCAAATCAATATCAACAAAAAAACTTATTACTGACAAGCATCCTTTGTCAAGATGAAGGAGACGTGTGTATGAAACAAGGAATAATAATCCTGTTTATTCTTCTTTGTCTCCCGGCGCTATCAGTGCCTGCATTTGCGGAAAGTGACATTGAATCGCGAATTCGAACACTGGAGGAGACATTAAAAAAGCAGGAAGAAACGATCAGAGCGCAGCAGATAATGATTTATGAGTTGAAAGAACAAAATAAGAAGAATGAGGTCAAACAGAGTAACTCTTCATCATCGCCTGAGCGCTCTGCTGCAGAGCAGATGGCGCCGACAGGCGAGATGCAGCAGCAAGTACAAGAGCTGAAAGAGAAAGTGGAGCAGGTGGCCGAAGCGCAGACGAGGACTTCCCCAGGTATTTTCAATCCCGCCATCGGGCTCGTAGGTGAGACAGTCTTCGGTTATCGCGACAAGGGATCTTCGCAGACGGGAAGCGGTCGGCCAGGAGGTTTTGATGTGTTCCAACGTTCAGTGGAATTGAATGCGGCGGCGGCAGTGGATCCGTTTGCCAAGGCTTACGTAGTGCTCAACGCGTCAGCTGATCCGGTTACCGGCGAAGCTTCTTTGGAGGTCGAAGAGGCCGCGCTGCAGACGACGTCGCTGCCGTGGAATCTGGAGCTGAAGGCAGGGCGGTTTTTCGGTGAGTTCGGACGGCTCGGATATATTCACGACCACGAACTACCATTTGTCAACCGTCCCCTGGCGCTTGCTGAATACATCGGCGGTGAATCGAGGACAGACGGCTTGCAGCTTAATTGGTTGTTACCGGTCGATCACTACGTGAGCCTGACCGTTGGCGTGGGCGATCAGTTCGGCGGCGACAATCCGCCAAACAATGTCGGCGATTTCCGTAACGGCAGCGGGTTGAATTATTGGGGACGCTTGTCCACATATTTCGACCTGACTCCCAATATCTCTCTCGAACCCGGCATTTCAGCTCTGTGGAATCCAAGTACGGACGCACAGTGGGCAGATCCTGGCGGTGTTAATCCTCCGTTGCCTACGGTAGCCGGCAACACTTTTACCGAACGCGAGCGCCGCCTTTGGGGAGCGGATTTGGTGGTGAGCTACAAGCCATTGCGCAACAATCAGTTCGAGAGCCTCACATGGGGCACGGAAGTGCTCTACAGCGATAACCGCTATGACGTAACCAATTCAGGCGGTGCCCTCCCCGGCAGCTCTGTGGGCTCCGTCGGCCTATACTCGTATCTAACGTACAAGTTCCATCGGCAGTGGTCAGCCGGGTTCATGTTTGAATATGTGGAGAACCAGGTAAATAATCAAGACAAAACCTTTGCCTATTCTCCGTACATCACTTGGTCATTGAGTCACTGGAATCAATTGCGCCTTCAGTACACATACACCGATCCCAACACCGCGTCCGGCAGGCCCGCCGATAATGCTGTTTATCTGCAATGGGCGTGGATCATCGGTTCACACTCGCATGGTTGGCAACAACGCTAAGGAGGAATTCAATATGAAATATAAATTATATAGTCTATTATTAATAATCGCATTTACCGTTGTATGGTGCGGGTGGGCGATGCCCGCTCACGCCGAGAAGATCCGCGTCGTTACAACGCTTACCGATCTGGCTGATTTTGCGCGCGCTGTCGGCGGCGACCTGGTCGACGTTCGCAG
Organism: Syntrophaceae bacterium; assembly: GCA_003141615.1. GTDB lineage: Bacteria > Desulfobacterota > Syntrophia > Syntrophales > Smithellaceae > Smithella. The sequence goes on along the minus strand of PLMV01000023.1, from coordinate 8,945 downwards.
TTTGGCGACCGGCGTCGAAGACACCCACGGAGTGCCGATGAAGCCGAGCTTCGTGCCGGTGATGAACAAAGCTGACCTACTGATTCTGGTGGGGTTTGATTGTGAGCACGCCTTCCTTCCCGCTCTCCTGGAGGCGAGCAAGAACCCGCGCATCCAGGTAAGCAAGCCCGGATATGTTGACTGCTCCAAGGGAATCATCCCGCGCGATGTGCCCAAATCAACGGATCATTCCGAGGGCGACGTTCATCCCTACGGCAATCCGCATTATGTGCTCGATCCGGTATTGGCAAAGACTGCCATCGCGAACATCTATAACGCTCTGGTGGCGTTTGCGCCGGAGCATAAAGCTGAATTCACGCGCAACCGCGACGTGTATCTCGCCGAACTCAACGCCAAGATTGCCGAATGGGAGAAAGCGGTCAAACCACTCAAAGGAACAAAGTTCGTATCCTATCATGAGCACTGGCCATACTTCGCGGCACGCTTCGGTTTGAACTATTTCGGCACAATTGAAGTGAAGCCAGGTATCGATCCGAGCGCACGTTATATCCAGGAATTGGCCACAGCGATGAAGGCCGAGCATGTCGCCATCGTTGTGCGAGAGCCGCAGTTTCCTGAAAAAGTGCCCAAACGGATCGCCGAACAGACTGGCGCAACCATGATAACGCTCCCCATCATGCCGGGCGGCGTGCCGCATACGGAAACGTACATCAAAATGATGGACTACATTATTCATACAACGGTTGCTGCTATACAATCGAGAAAATAAAAATATGGGAGGATGTATCCGCCCGCGCTTTCCGGGCGGATACACAACAGACTATGAATGAACCACTTATCACACTGGACAATCTGAGTATCGGCTATAATAACCAAGCTGTGCTATCCGGCATTTCGCTCTCTATTGCCAATGCCAGTTTCACTGCCATTCTCGGCGCCAATGGCTCGGGCAAATCGACTCTGATCAAGACGGTGCTTGGACTG